>NZ_JBIUWN010000084.1:0-21587 GCF_044743485.1 Pseudomonas sp. NPDC087614
TAACAGCAGTGATACGAGTAGCCGAGGAGCGGCGGAAGGCATCAGCCATCACGACCAGTTCCATCAGGTTATCGTTTGTCGGAGCGCAGGTCGGCTGAATAATGAAAACGTCTTTACCGCGAACGTTTTCATTGATCTCGGCAGTAATTTCGCCGTCGGAGAACTTACCGACAGAGATGTCACCGAGAGGGATATGCAGCTGACGTACAACACGCCGAGCCAGATCGGGGTTAGCATTCCCCGTAAAGACCATCATCTTGGACACGCGCAGTACCTAGAGGCTGAGGGTAACCTGGATGAGTATAGAAAATGGCAGGGGCGGCTGGATTCGAACCAACGCATGGCAGGATCAAAACCTGCTGCCTTACCGCTTGGCGACGCCCCTGTATCTGTTGCTTCAAGTGCCGAGCACTTGGTTCCTTTAGAGCAGACTTTGCAGCTTGCGATGCAACATCGAAACGTTGCTTCCTTTTGCTACAAACCCTGTAAGGGTCTCTGTCAGAAGGGCCGAGACTTTATCAGCTTCAGCTTTGCTTGGGAAGCCCCCAAACACACAACTTCCAGTTCCGGTGAGCTTTGCTTCGGTAAATTTACCTAACAAATCCAATGCGTTACGTACTTCTGGATAACGCCTTGCAACCACCGGCAAGCAGTCATTTCGACTGTTTCCCTCGGGAACGGGGCGCACTTTAATGGGCGGCGTGTTACGTGTCAACAAAGGATCGGAAAAAATTTCTGCCGTACTTACAGAGACTTGCGGCACGAGCACCAGATACCACGGTTCTTCGGGATCGACCGGGGTGAGTTTCTCGCCGACACCCTCGGCGAAAGCCGCATGGCCGCGAACGAAAACCGGCACGTCAGCACCCAGCGACAGCCCCAGTGCGGCCAGGCGATCTTCGTCCCAACCCAGTTGCCACAAATGATTCAGGCCGAGCAAAGTCGTTGCCGCGTTCGAGCTACCGCCACCTATGCCGCCGCCCATCGGCAGCACTTTATCGATCCAGATATCGATACCGAGTGAGGAACCGGATTGTTGCTGGAGCATTTTCGCCGCGCGTACGATCAGGTTGCTGTCATGCGGCACGCCTGCGAATTCGGTGTGCAGTTGAATCACGCCGTCATCGCGCACGGCAAAAGTGATTTCGTCGCCGTAATCGACAAACTGAAACAGCGTCTGCAATTCGTGATAACCGTCTTCACGGCGACCGAGAATGTGCAGCATCAGATTGAGCTTGGCCGGAGAGGGCAGGGTCAGGCGTGCAGCGGTCATGGGTTATTGCCCCAACTTGCGCGGTTGCCAGGTCTTGATCACCAGCGTCACATCAAGGTCGGTGCCGTGCAGCTTGATGCGTTCCGGCAACCAGTAACCGTTCTGCTCGGTGTAAGCGATGTATTCGACTTTCCAGCCATCCTGTTCCAGGTTGGCCAGACGACTGTCGGCGTCCAGGTTCAGGCGACTTTTGCTGTTCGGAGCGGGCAGGCCACGCACCCACCAGGCCAGATTCGACACTGGCAGCTTCCAGCCGAGTTGCTCCTCAAGCAGCGCTTCCGGCGACTCGGAGTCATAGCGGCCCTGATTGGCGACTTCCAGCGAGACCTTGCCCGGACGCCCGGTCAGTCGAGCGGCGCCACGACCCAGCGGGCCGGACAGGCGAATGTCGTAATAGTCCTGACGCTGCAGCCAGAACAACGTGCCGCTACCGGAATCCTTTGGTGCGCGGATGCCGATCTTGCCGTCGATCTGCCAGCCGTCGAGGCCTGTCAGCTGTTGTTTGTTCACGGCCCATTGAGCCGGACTGCCGTGGCCCTCGACTGATTCGCGGGTACCAAAACCCGAGCAGCCGGCGAGCAGGGCGATGAAGCTGAAAACAATAACGTGGCGCAAAAACATGAGTTAAAGAGTCTCGGATCCGGTCAGGCGCTTGATGGTGCTGCGCAGAATGGTGCTGTCGGGCTGATCCTTGAGGAATTTGCCCCAGATTTGTTTGGCTTCACGCTGGTTGCCCTTGACCCACAGCACTTCACCGAGGTGAGCGGCGACTTCGTGATCAGGGAAACGCTCCAGCGCCTGACGCAGATATTTCTCGGCGTCGTCCAGATTGCCCAAGCGGAAGTTCACCCAGCCGAGGCTGTCGAGTACTGCCGGGTCTTGCGGGTTGATCTGATGCGCCTGCTCGATCAGCGTCCTGGCTTCAGCGTAGCGCGTGGTTCGGTCAGACAGGGTGTAGCCCAAAGCGTTCAGCGCCATGGCGTTGTCCGGATCGCGTTTGATGATCAGGCGCAGGTCTTTTTCCATCTGTGCCAGGTCATCGCGTTTTTCCGCGAGCATTGCCCGGGTGTAAAGCAGGTTCAGGTCGTCCGGGTATTGCTGCAAGGCTTGCTGCAAGACTTTCCAGGCCTTGTCGTCCTGTTTGTTGGCCGACAGGGTTTCTGATTCGATCAGGTACAACTGGATGGCGTAATCGGGTTGCGCGTCGCGTTCGGCCGCCAGTTTGTTTTGCGCTTCGGCGGTTTTGCCGTTGTTCATCAGGATGTCGGCCTGACGCAACTGCGCGGGCAAATAGTCGTTGCCCGGTCCTACCTGGGCGTACTCGATCAGTGCACCTTGCGGGTCGTTGCGCTCTTCAGCGATGCGCCCCAGGTTCAGGTGCGCCGAATCGACGTGGCTGTCGCGAGCGATCAGGTCTTCGAGATAGCCCTTGGCCTCGTCCCAGGCCTTGGCTTCCAGGCACACCAGCGCTAACGAATAACGCAGTTCGTCGTCTTCAGGATATTGCTGAACGAGACTGAAAAACTCGGCTTTGGCGTCGTCCACTCGGTCCTGCTCGACCAGCATGCGTGCGTAAGTCAGGCGCAGGCGTTTGTCGTCCGGGTACTTCTTGATGCTTTTTTGCAGCACCGGCAGCGCTTCGTCGCCACGGTTCAAGAGCTGCAGCAGGCGCGCGCGCAGCAGGATCGGGGCAATTTCGCCGTCTTCCGGCGGGTGGTCTTCGAGCAGGGTCAGCGCAGCTTTATTGTCGCCGTCCTGCTGCAAGAGCAGGGCCTTGCCGAAAATCAGTTGACCGTTGTTCGGGTGACGCTGCAACAAACGGTCAAAACTTTTCATCAGGCCGTCGCGGGTTTCCTGGTCGGTATCAGCCGCCGACAGCGCGAGGAAATCGAAATGGGTGTCGCCCTTGCCCAGCAGGACTTTCTCCATATAGACCATGGAGTCGTCATAGCGCCCGGCGCGTGCCAGTTGTACGGCGGCGGCGCGTTGCGCTTCGAGATCGTCCGGGGCGTTTCTTGCCCAGATCAGTGCCGTGTCGAGAGCCGGTTGGTCGGCGCCCAGATACTCGGCGATGCGAAAAGCACGCTCGGAGACGCCCGGGTCCTGGGTATTGATGGCCTGGGTCACGTAGTTATCCAGCGCAATGTCGAAACGATTGCGCTGGCCGGCGAGTTCGGCGCTCAACAGGCTGAAAATGGTTTCCTCGCTGAACGAGCTGTAAACCTTGGGCTTTTCAGGCGCGGGCGTGGTGTCTTCGACCGGTGGTGTACCGTCCGGCGAAACGGGTGCCAAGGCCTGGCAGCCGCTGAGGAAGACAAAAGCAAGGAGCAACGCGGAAGATCTATTCATATAGGAAGAGGACGACTAACCTGCGGTCGGATCATCATGACACAAGCCTTGGGCCAAACATAACCGAGTCTCAATTGTGCCCATTATAGGGGCCGACAATTGGGACAATAGTCAGCGGTAGTTGTTCTGAATCTTTCGAAGGTGGACAATTGCCGGCTTCACGTCACCATCAGCGACCTTGAATGGCCTTCCTTGCACTCGGTATTAACCACAAGACTGCTTCAGTAGACGTCCGCGAGCGCGTGGCCTTTACCCCTGAGCAACTGGTTGAGGCCCTGCAGCAGCTCTGCCGACTGACCGACAGCCGCGAAGCTGCGATCCTCTCCACCTGCAATCGCAGTGAGCTTTATATAGAACAGGATCAGCTTTGTGCGGATATCGTGCTGCGCTGGCTGGCCGACTATCACCATTTAAGCCTCGATGAGCTGCGCGCGAGTGCTTATGTGCATGAAGATGATGCGGCAGTTCGTCACATGATGCGTGTCGCCTCCGGGCTCGACTCGTTGGTGCTGGGCGAACCACAGATTCTCGGCCAGATGAAGTCGGCCTACGCCGTGGCCCGCGAGGCCGGGACTATCGGGCCGCTGCTGGGGCGACTCTTCCAGGCCACGTTCAATGCCGCCAAACAGGTGCGCACCGACACCGCAATCGGTGAAAACCCGGTGTCCGTGGCATTTGCGGCCGTCAGCCTGGCCAAACAGATTTTCAGTGATTTGCAACGCAGCCAGGCCTTGCTGATCGGCGCTGGCGAGACCATCACCCTGGTCGCCCGCCATTTGCACGAGCTGGGGGTCAAGCGCATCGTCGTTGCCAACCGCACCCTGGAGCGCGCGAGTCTGCTGGCCGAACAGTTCGGCGCCCACGCGGTGTTGCTGTCGGATATTCCGGCGGAGTTGGTGCGCAGCGATATCGTCATCAGTTCGACCGCCAGTCAGTTGCCGATCCTCGGCAAAGGCGCGGTCGAGAGTGCACTGAAGCTGCGCAAGCACAAACCGATCTTCATGGTCGACATTGCCGTTCCCCGGGATATCGAGCCGGAAGTCGGCGAGTTGGACGACGTTTACCTCTATAGCGTCGACGACCTCCACGAAGTGGTCGCCGAAAACCTCAAAAGTCGCCAGGGCGCAGCCCAGGCGGCGGAAGAAATGGTCTCGGTCGGCGCTGACGATTTCATGGTGCGCCTGCGCGAACTGGCGGCGGTCGACGTGCTCAAGGCCTATCGTCAACAGAGCGAACGCCTGCGCGACGAGGAACTGCAAAAAGCCCTGCGTCTGCTGGCCAACGGCGGTAACGCTGAAGACGTGCTCGGGCAACTGGCCCGTGGCCTGACCAATAAACTGTTGCATGCCCCGAGCGTGCAACTGAAAAAGCTTTCTGCCGAAGGCCGCCTCGATGCGCTGGCCATGGCCCAGGAACTCTTTGCCCTCGAGGGCTCACCGGATAGCTTTTCGGATAAAAAACCGCAATGAAAGCGTCACTGCTCAATAAGCTGGACATCCTCCAGGACCGTTTCGAGGAACTGACCGCGCTGCTCGGCGACGGCGAAGTCATTTCCGATCAAGCCAAATTTCGTGCCTATTCCAAGGAATACGCCGAACTTGAGCCGGTGGTACAAGGCTATAAAAAGCTGCTCAGTGTACAAAGCGATCTTGAAGGCGCGCAGGCGCTGCTCAAGGACAGCGACCCGGACATGCGTGAAATGGCCGTGGAAGAAGTCCACGAAGCCAAGGAATTGCTGATCACCCTGGAATCCGATCTGCAGCGCATGCTGCTGCCCAAGGATCCCAACGACGGCCGCAACGTCTTCCTCGAAATTCGCGCCGGCACCGGCGGCGACGAGGCGGCGATTTTTTCCGGCGACCTGTTCCGCATGTACTCGCGTTACGCCGAACGCCGCGGCTGGCGTGTGGAGATCCTTTCGGAAAACGAAGGCGAACACGGTGGCTATAAAGAAGTCATCGCCCGCATCGAAGGCGACAACGTTTACGGCAAGCTGAAATTCGAGTCCGGCGCGCACCGCGTACAGCGTGTGCCGGCCACCGAATCCCAGGGCCGTATCCACACCTCGGCCTGCACCGTGGCGGTGTTGCCCGAGCCAGACGAGCGCGAAGCCATCGAGATCAACCCGGCGGATTTGCGCGTCGACACTTACCGCTCCTCCGGGGCCGGCGGTCAGCACGTCAACACCACCGACTCGGCGATCCGCATCACGCACATACCGACCGGCACTGTCGTCGAGTGTCAGGAAGAACGTTCCCAGCACAAGAACCGTGCGCGGGCGATGGCGTGGCTCGCAGCCAAACTCAATGATCAGCAAACCGCCGCAGCGGCCAATGCGATTGCCAGCGAGCGAAAACTGCTCGTCGGTTCCGGTGATCGTTCCGAGCGGATTCGCACCTACAACTTTGCTCAGGGCCGGGTCACCGACCATCGCGTCAACCTGACCCTGTACTCCCTGGATGACATTCTCGCCGGTGGCGTTGAGGCCGTGATCGAGCCTTTGCTGGCCGAATACCAGGCCGACCAACTCGCGGCAATAGGTGAATAAATGACCATCATTGCCAGCCTGTTGCGTGCCGCCGAACTGCCGGATTCGCCCACCGCGCGTCTGGACGCCGAATTGCTCCTCGCGGCGGCGCTGGGCAAGTCGCGCAGTTTTCTGCACACCTGGCCCGAGCGCATCGTGCCCAGTGACGCGGCGCTGACCTTTGCCGAGTATCTGCAACGTCGTCGCGGCGGTGAGCCAGTGGCCTACATTCTGGGTCAGCAGGGGTTCTGGAAGCTCGATCTGGAGGTCGCTCCGCACACACTGATCCCGCGTCCTGACACAGAATTGCTGGTGGAAGCCGCGCTGGAGTTGTTGCCCGCGACCGCGGCCAACGTTCTCGACCTCGGTACGGGGAGTGGCGCGATTGCCTTGGCCCTGGCCAGTGAGCGTGCCGCGTGGCAAGTCACTGCCGTGGACCGTGTTCTGGAAGCCGTGGCCCTGGCGGAGCGCAATCGCCAGCGTCTGCACCTGAACAATGCCACGGTGCTGAGCAGCCATTGGTTCAGCGCTCTGCAAGGTCAGCGTTTTGATCTGATCATCAGCAATCCGCCCTACATCGCGTCCGCCGACCCGCATCTGGTCGAAGGTGATGTGCGCTTCGAACCGGCCAGTGCGCTGGTGGCCGGTGAGGACGGGCTCGACGACTTGCGTCTGATCGTCGCCCAAGCGCCGGATCACCTGCAGGCCGGCGGCTGGCTGATGCTCGAACACGGCTATGATCAAGCCGAGGCTGTTCGCGATCTGTTGAGCACTCGCGGTTTCGAAGACGTCCACAGCCGCACCGATCTGGGCGGTCATCAACGCATCAGCCTGGGGCGCCTGCCGTGCTGAATGATCAGGAATTGCTGCGCTACAGCCGACAGATTCTGCTGCAACACATCGACATCGATGGCCAGTTGAAGCTCAAGGACAGTCGCGTACTGATCGTCGGCCTCGGCGGTCTCGGTGCGCCGGTTGCCTTGTATCTGGCGGCAGCAGGTGTGGGCGAATTGCATTTGGCGGATTTCGACACGGTCGATCTGACCAACCTGCAGCGCCAGATCATCCACGACACCGACAGCGTCGGCATGAGCAAGGTCGACTCGGCGCTCAAGCGTTTGAGTGCGATCAACCCCGAGATTCTACTGGTGCCTCATCGTCAGGCACTGGACGAGGACTCTCTTGCCGCTGCCGTTTCGGCGGTGGACCTGGTCCTCGACTGTTCCGATAATTTTTCCACGCGCGAAGCGGTCAACGCCGCGTGTGTGGCCGCTGGCAAACCCTTGGTCAGCGGCGCAGCGATTCGTCTTGAAGGGCAGTTGTCGGTGTTCGATCCGCGTCGCGCCGAAAGTCCTTGCTACCACTGTCTGTACGGCCACGGTAGCGAAGCCGAACTGACGTGTAGCGAGGCTGGCGTAGTGGGGCCGCTGGTGGGGTTGGTCGGCAGCCTTCAGGCACTCGAAGCGTTGAAGGTGCTGGTCGGGTTCGGCGAACCGCTGGTGGGGCGCTTGCTGTTGATCGACGCCTTGGGCTCGCGCTTTCGCGAGTTGCGGGTCAAGCGTGATCCGGGTTGCAGCGTCTGTGGTTCGCGCCATGCGTGAAGCGCCGATCGGCGTGTTTGATTCCGGTGTCGGCGGCTTGTCGGTATTGGCCGAAATCCAGCGATTGTTGCCCCGAGAGTCGCTGCTGTACTTTGCCGATTGCGGGCACATTCCTTACGGCGAGAAAACCCCTGCGTTCATCCGCCAGCGCTGCAGCGTGATGGCCGGGTTTTTCCGCGAGCAGGGCGCCAAGGCGTTGGTGGTCGCCTGCAATACCGCGACGGTGGCCGCTGTGGCCGATCTGCGCCGGGATTTTCCCGACTGGCCGATTGTCGGCATGGAGCCAGCGGTCAAGCCTGCCGCTGCTGCCACCCGCAGCGGTGTGGTCGGCGTACTCGCCACCACCGGCACCTTGCAGAGTGCCAAGTTTGCAGCGCTGCTGGATCGCTTCGCCACCGATGTGCGGGTGATCACCCAGCCGTGCCCGGGGCTGGTCGAGTTGATCGAGAGCGGCGATCTGCACAGCGCCGCGTTGCGCCAGTTGCTGCAAAGCTACGTCGATCCGTTGCTGGCCAATGGTTGCGACACCATTATTCTCGGCTGCACGCACTATCCCTTTCTTAAAACGATGCTCAAGTCGATGCTCCCCGAAAACATCAGCCTGATCGACACGGGTGCAGCCGTGGCTCGGCAACTTCAGCGTCTTCTGGCCGAACGCGATTTGCTCGCCGAAGGGCCGAACCGGTCGGTCAGATTCTGGACCAGTGCCGACCCGCAGTACTTCAAAAACATCCTGCCGCTGCTGGGGCAAACCGCAAGTGACGTGCATCACTTCGGATTGTAAAAAAAGTGTGAAATAACTAAAAAATCGGCTGAACTTCTGATCAACCGTCGCCTTCTATAGCGTGAGTTATCTAGAAAACCAAACGATCGTTCCGGAAAAGGAAGTTTCAAAGTGAAGCGACTATTCTGTTTGGCCGCGATTGCGGCCGCACTGATGGGGCACAGTTTTACCGCACAAGCAGCAGGTGTTGAGTTCGGGGTCGGGGCAACCAGCGACTCAACCATGACGTATCGCCTGGGGATGAATTTCGATTGGGACAAGAGCTGGCTGCAGAGTGACGTCGGTCGCCTGACCGGCTACTGGAGCGGTGCCTACACCTATTGGGAAGGCGACAAGACCTCCAGCAACAACAGCCTGTCGTTCTCGCCGGTGTTCGTTTACGAGTTTGCCGGGCAATCGGTCAAACCGTATGTCGAGGCCGGGATTGGCGTGGCGGTGTTCTCCAATACCCGGTACGAATCGAACAATCTGGGCGGCGCCTTCCAGTTCGAAGATCGCCTGGGTTTTGGTCTGCGTTTCAACGGTGGGCATGAAGTCGGGATTCGTGCGATGCACTATTCCAACGCCGGTCTTGCCAGTGACAACGACGGTGTAGAAAGCTACGCGCTGCATTACACGATGCCACTGTAAGCACAGATTTAACTGTTTGCAGAAAACCTTGTGGGAGCGGGCTTGCTCGCGAATATGGTGTATCAGTCGACATGTGAGTTGATTGACCCACCGCTTTCGCGATCAAGCCCGCTCCCACATTTGGTTTTGGGGTGTTTTCGGGATCAGCGGTATACCGTGGCGATACCCTGGCGCTCTTCGATGCACTCGGGTGAGCCCATCTCGAACTCGCGACAAATCAGCGGACGCTTCTCATAGATCGTGCACATCATCGTGTCGCGATCCAGTGCCGCACACCAGCCGTCGTCCAGACGCAGCATCACTTCGCCGCCCCACTCATCGGTATCGATAAAGCGATCAGGCACGCCGGTGTCGGTGATCAGCATCACTTCGAGCTGGCAGCAGCACGCTGCGCAAGTCGAACAGGTGACCGCCGGTTCGGTGATTTGCTGGTGGGGAATGTTTTTCATGGCCGGCAGTGTAAGGCAGAGCTCGTCGAGTGTGTGAAAGCTCTGACGGACGCTCAGTGGTTCAGGCGTCGCGCCATGGTGTGCAACAACGGAAACAGCAGTGCCCAAAGCAGGCCGATGCCGATCAGGGTCGGTAATTCGCCGTAGGGAAATTGCACCCCGGCCAGTCGTCCGCCGCCGTAGTACGACAATGCGCCGCCGACGGCGCCCAGTGCGCTGGCCAGCCACCATGGCCGGGCAGTCCACGCAAGGCAGTGACGTAGGGTCGTGGCGAGCAAGGCCCAGAGCAGCATCAGCCACAGCGGAATCAATGGTGACTGATCCTGGAACTCAAACACGCCTAGGCCACGCAAAACGCTGTCCACCGCCGTACCGACCAGCACCACACTGAGTACCAAGCGGCCCTCAGCCGCCCAACTGCTGATCCAGCACAGATGAATCACCAGCACCGCCAGCGCCAGCAGCAGCCACAAACTGTTGCCGCCGAGCACACAGACCAGCCAGCCGATCTGGAACAACACGGCATTGGCGATCCGCTCAAGCATCGAAACGGCCAAGCAGTGGCGCGGGCATGGCAGCGGGTTTGGCCAGCAGCAATTGCGCGGTGCCGATGGTGCGCTCCAGGAATCCGCCCTCGCAGTAGCACAGATAGAATTCCCACAACCGCAGGAAGTAATCGTCGTAGCCCAATTCGCTCAAGCGGCCGTGTGCACGGCGAAAGTTTTCGTGCCACAGACGCAGGGTGCGTGCGTAGTGCAGGCCGAAATCTTCCATGTGCAGCAAGTTCATGTCGGTTTCGCGACTGACCACTTCAAGCATCTTCTGCACAGAGGGCAGGGCGCCGCCGGGGAAGATGTAGCGCTGGATGAAGTCGACGCCGCGCCTGGCTTGCTCGTAGCGCTGTTCGCGGATGGTGATGGCTTGAATCAGCATCAGACCATTGCGCTTGAGCAGGTGTGCACATTGCTTGAAGTAGGTCGGCAGGAAGCGATGACCGACGGCTTCGATCATCTCGATCGACACCAGTTTGTCGTACTCGCCGGTGAGGTCGCGGTAGTCCTTGAGCAGCAGCGTGACCTGATCCTGCAAGCCCAGTTGTTCGATGCGCTGTGCGGTAAACGCGTACTGCTCTTTGGACAGGGTTGTGGTGGTCACGCGGCAGCCATAATTTTGTGCCGCGTAGAGCGCCATGCTGCCCCAACCGGTGCCGATTTCCAGCAGGTGATCGCTGGGCGTGAGCGCGAGTTTCTGGCAGATCCGCTCGAGCTTGTTCAGTTGCGCCTGTTCCAGACTGTCTTCGGGGGTGAGGAACTGTGCCGCCGAATACATCATGGTCGGGTCGAGAAACTGCTCGAACAGATCGTTGCCCAGGTCATAGTGCGCGGCGATGTTTTTCTGCGAGCCCTTGCGGGTGTTGCGGTTGAGCCAGTGCAGGCCTTGCACCAGCGGGCGGCCGAGACGGGCCAGACCGCCCTCCATCGCGTCGAGCACCTCAAGGTTGCTGACGAACACCCGCACCACGGCGGTCAGGTCTGGCGAATGCCAGTAACCATGGATGAACGCCTCGCCGGCACCGATCGAGCCATTGCCGGCCACCATGCCCCAGACTGCCGGGTCCTGAATGTGGATTTCCCCGAGCAAGGCACTGCCCGGCGCGCCGAACATCAAGCGTTCGCCATCCTCGATCACCAGCAGTTGCCCGTGTTTGAGTTGAGCCAGTTGGCGTAATACACCACGGCGCAACAGCGATCCGGTCAAACCATGGGTGCTGAGCCGACTGAGCGACGGGCTAGAGGATTTCATGGCGTTGCTCCTTGGGAGGCACAGTGGCGGTTTGAAAGCTGCCGTCGGCAGCCTGATGAGCAAAGATGGGCGCGCGTTTGAACAGCAGTCGCAACGCTTGCCAGTAAATCGCCAACGCGGTTTTTGCAGTCATCCACGGGAAGCGCCGCAGGTAGCGATGCAGGCTTTGCCGGTTGAGGGTTTCGCGTTGCAGATTGAGCGTGGCGTCGAACAGCTTGTGTTCGCCCTGCCAGTCGGCCATGTGCACGCCAAGGGTTTTGGCGGCGGGGCTGAAGCTCATGCGGTATTCAAGATCGCGCGGCAGAAACGGTGAGACATGGAACGCCTTGGCCACCGCGAAATGCTGGTGAAAATCCTGCAGATTGGCCGGCGTGCGCGCAGGCAGCACGTAGTGATAACGCTCGCGCCATGGGGTGTTGGTCACTTCGCAGACAATCGCGGCCAGTTGCCCGTCGGCTTCGTGGCAGTAAAAGAAACTCACGGGGTTGAACGACAAGCCCCAACTGCGCGCCTGGGTCAGCAGGCAGATCGAGCCTTGCGGTTCATGGCCGATGGCGGCAGCGACCTGCTGGCGCACGGCATCGATCAGGCGAATGCCGCGCCCGGTGAAGGTCTTCAGATAGTCGGTTTCGCGAAAGGAGAATGGCGCGAAGCGGCTACGCCCCGCCAGTGGCGACAGCGCCAGCACAGCGTCCTGTTCGCTCAGATCGAGATAGAGCAAGCCGATCTTGTAACGGAACGCGTGCTTGCGCGGCGAAAAGCGCCGATGACCGATCCAGCCGCTGTACAGGGCGCTGTTCATAAGGTTTCCCCGAACGAAGCAGCCACGCGCAATGCGCTGACCACACCGTCTTCATGGAAACCGTTGGCCCAGTAGGCGCCGCAATAATGTGTGTGTTGTGCGCCGTCCAGTTCTGCCCAGCGATTCTGCGCCGCCACTGCCGCGAGGCTGAATTGCGGGTGGGCGTAGGTGTATTTGGCGAGCACTTTGAATGGGCTGATGCCCGCGCTCTGGTTGAGGCTGACGCAAAACGTGGTGTCGCTCTGGATGCCTTGCAGGATGTTCATGTCATAAGTGACCGCCGCCTGAGTGTGGCCGGATCCGCCAAGCCGATAGTTCCAGCTCGCCCACGCCAGTTTGCGAGCGGGCAGCAGACGCGTGTCGGTGTGCAACACCACTTCATTGTCGGCGTAGGGCAGGGCGCCGAGGATTGCGCGTTCGGCATCGCTGGGGCTGGCGAGCAGTTGCAAGGCCTGATCGCTGTGACAGGCAAACACCACTTGGTCGAAATGTTCGCTCCCTGCCGGGCTGTGGATAACCACGCCATGTTCGTTGCGATCAACACGGGTCACCGGGCAGTTGAGGCGGATGTTCTCTTTGAACGAAGCGGTCAGTGGCGCGACATAGGCGCTGGAGCCGCCCTCGATGACCCGCCATTGCGGACGATTACTGACCGATAGCAGCCCATGGTTCTTGAAGAAACGGACAAAAAACTGCAGCGGAAAATTGAGCATCTGCGCCATCGGCATCGACCAGATCGCGGCCCCCATCGGCACGATGTAATGCAGGATGAAACGCTCGCCGTAGCCGCCAGCCTTGAGGTAGTCGTCCAGCGTGGTGTCGGCAGCGATCCGCTGTTCTGCGAGGTCGCGTTGCGCTTCTTTGTTGAAGCGCAGAATGTCGCGCAGCATGCCCCAGAATCCCGGCGACAGCAGATTGCGGCGCTGGGCGAACAGGCTGTTGAGGTTGTTGCCGTTGTATTCCAGCCCCGTGTCCGGATCGGTCACGGAGAAGCTCATTTCGGTCGCTTTGAAGCTCACGCCGAGCTCGCCCAGCAAGCGAATGAAGTGGGGGTACGTCCAGTCGTTGAATACGATGAAGCCGGTGTCCACCGCGTAGGAGCGACCGTCGACGGTCACCTCTACGGTGTGCGTGTGGCCACCGACCCAGTCGCTGGCTTCGAACACCGTGATGTCGTGTCGGCGATTGAGCAGGTAGGCGCAGGTAAGCCCGGAGATCCCGCTGCCGATGATGGCAATTTTCACGTTGGTTCCTGCAGCGGTGGATTGCGTCGCACCATGCGTTTGCCAATGGCGAGTTGCGCTCGGGCGGGCAATTTCGACAACGGCCACAGGGCGGCCATGAACAGCGCGGGAAAGGCGATTTCCAGTGGCCGGTCCTTGAGTTTGGCGTAGATGTGTCGTGCGGCTTTATCCACAGGCCAACTCAGAGGCATCGGAAAATCATTCTTGGCGGTCAGCGGTGTCTCGACAAAACCGGGGCTGACCACCGTGACTTCAATGCCTTCATCCGCCAGGTCAATGCGCAACGATTCGAACAGGTAACGCAGCCCGGCCTTCGATGCACCATAGGCTTCGGCCCGAGGCAGCGGCAGATAGGTCACGGAGCTGGCGACCCCGACCAGATGCGGTGCCGTGCCTTTACGCAGCAAGGGCAGGGCGGCTTCGATGCAATAGCTGCTGGCGAGCAGATTGGTGCGCACCACATGCTCGACGATCGAAGCGTCGAACTGGCGGGCATCGACGTACTCGCACGTCCCGGCATTGAGAATCACGCTATCGAGCGATCCCCAGTCCTGAGTGATGTGCTCACCGATTTCGCGCACGGTCTGGCTGTTGGTCAAATCGCCCGGCACCACCAGCACTTGTCCCGGATAACGTTGCGACAAGGCCTTGAGCGGGGCGACCTGACGTGAACTGACCGCCAGGTGCGCACCGGATTTCAGAATTTCCTCAGCCAGTGCCGCGCCGATACCACTGCTGGCACCGGTCAACCAATAGCGCCGTGGAGGTGTACGACTCATCCCATTCTCCTTTTCAACCAAGCAATTACTCGGCCCAATACGGGCAAATGTTCGTACAGCAGCGCCCCGGCATCGAAATAATCCCGGTGGCGATAAACCTTGTCGCGCCAAAGCAAATGCGAGCAGCCGCTGACGCGTATTTCCCGGCCGCTGGCCAGCCGTGGGTGGCGATAACTCATAACCCAGCGCAGGTAGCCTTCACCGTCACTGATCTGGTCGAAACCGTAGAAGTCGAAGCGCAGTTCGCTGACGTTGGCGTACATCTGGGCAAAGTAGCTGCGCAGTTGCGTCAACCCCTGCACGTCGTGCAACGGGTCGGTGAAGTGAATGTCATCGCTGTACAGCTCGCCCAAGCGTTGCAAGTTGTCTTTATCCAACTCGCAAAATTGCCGGGCGAAGCTGCGCAGCAATTCACTCATGATCGCCTCCGGCCGCTTGGCGGGCAGGCAGGTTCTTGAAGGCGGCCAACGCGCGCTCCCGTGACGCGCTGAGATTAACGATTGGCGCGGGATAGTCGGCGACACCGAACAGCCCACCGGCGCTGGCCGGGTTGTGCACTTGTTTTTTATTGAGCCCGGCCAGTTCAGGCAGCCAGTGCTTGATGAACAGCCCTTCGCTGTCGAATTTCTCCGACTGGCTCAGCGGATTGAAAATGCGGAAGTACGGCGCCGAATCGGTCCCGGTCGATGAGCTCCACTGCCAGCCACCGTTGTTGGCCGCCAGATCGCCGTCGATCAGGTGGCGCATGAAAAAGCGTTCGCCTTCACGCCAGTCGATCAGCAGGTTTTTGGTCAGGAACATTGCCACCACCATGCGCAGACGGTTGTGCATCCAGCCGGTTTCGAGCAATTGGCGCATGGCCGCATCGATGATCGGCAGCCCGGTGCGCGCTTCTTGCCACGCCGCCAGATCATCCGGTGCATGGCGCCAGGCCAAGGCCTCGGTTTCCGGGCGGAAGGCGCGGTGGCGCGATACCCGTGGATAGCCGACCAGGATGTGTTTGTAAAACTCACGCCACAGCAGTTCGTTGATCCAGGTGACCGCGCCCACCTTGCCGCTTTCGAATTCGCCCTGATTACTCTGCAGGGCCGCGTGCAGGCATTGGCGGGGCGATATCACCCCGGCGGCAAGATAAGCAGAAAGCTGACTGGTGCCCGGTTTGGCCGGGAAGTCTCTTTCGCTTTTGTAGTAGTCGATTTGCGCATCGGCGAAGGTGTCGAGGCGGCGTTGAGCTTCCTCTTCCCCTGCCGGCCACAGGGCGCGCAGGGACTCGCCGGGGGCGGCGAAACCGTCGACGCAGTCAGGCACCGGATCGCTCTCGAGCGCCAGTGCGGTTTGCTTGCCTGGGGTTTTCACCAGGGCCGGCATCGAGCGATGCAGGCGTTCATAGCAGACCTTGCGGAACTGGCTGAACACCTGAAAATAAGTGCCGGTTTTGGTCAGTACTGTGCCGGGCTTGAACAGCAGTTGATCAAGATAGCGGTGAAATTCGACGCCTTCGCCTTTCAGCGTGTCGGCCACCGCCGCATCGCGACGGCTCTCATGAACACCGTATTCTTCGTTGACGTGAACGGCGGCGATCTTCAGTTGCTGGCAGAGTTTGAGCAGCTGCGCTGGGGCCTGATCCCAGTGCGCAGCGGTGCGGATCAGCAAGGGAATGTTCAGCTCGCCCAGGCTTTTGCTCAGTTCGCGCAGATTGCGTAGCCAGAAATCGACCTTGCACGGCGCGTCGTCATGTTCTTGCCATTGCCGGGGGCTCAACAGGTACACGGCGACCGTCGGGCCGCGTGCTGCGGCGGCCGCAAGGGCGGTGTTGTCATGTTGGCGCAAGTCAGTGCGCAGCCAGATCAATTGCATGTCGGTCTTCACTGGGTTCATCAAATCAGCCCGCGCTGAATGAGCACCTGGTGCGCTGAAAGCGCATCTTCAGCCAGGTACAAATCAGCTATCTCGCAAGTTCTTACGGACAACTCGGCGTGGTGGATGCATACCGTTGGTCCGACAATTATTTTTGGGCCACTGACCCCCGCCAGAAGTTTCGGCAACTGTGCGAGTTGCATGGCTTTGCTGGAATACAGCAGTACGCCACGCGATTGCAGATGTTCGACCGCCAATGCCAGTTCCCCGGCTGGCAACGGCCAGTCAAAGACTTGCACCGGACAATCGTTGCTGCTGATCAGCCACGCGCATAGCCACAGATGAGGTTCCAGTGGCAGGTCGGAGTGATTGATCAGCAGCAGCGGCGCTGAATGCAACTGACGGTTGTTATGGTAGATGCGCGCGCCGAATTTGCTGCGTAACCATGAATAAAAGAACACGCGCTCCATCTGCGCACCGAACTGGCCCTGCCAGCGTTGCTCAAGATCGGCCAGCAGCGGCATCAGCAATTGCTCGCACAGGGTGCGCGGCGGATACAGCGCCATGGCTTGATTGACGCTGTCGTCGAGGTTGCGTTCATTGAGTTGCGTGACGGCCATCAACAGTGTCTGACGCAATCGTTGCCAGTCGTTTTCCACCGTTTCGCTGAACGCTTGCGGGGTCTCGAGCAACGGCTTGACCTGACTGACCGCAACGCCACGGTTGAGCCAGGTGAGGATGGTCAGGATCCGTTGCACATGCTCGGCCGAATACAGCCGATGCCCCTTGGGTGTGCGCTGCGGCACGATCAGCCCATAACGGCGTTCCCAAGCGCGCAGAGTGATCGCGTTGACGCCGGTTTGCCGCGCCACTTCGCGGATCGGCAGCCAGCCTTCGTCGAGGGCCTTTTTAAAGTCCGCGCCCAAGTCTTCCTGGGCGCTGCTATCGGTTTTTTCAGTCATTAGATGGCGTTTCGCAAGCTGAGATTTTCCGGATGCGGTTGCAGGTAAACCTGCTGCGCAATGTACGGGTCCGGATGGAGGCGAAAGTGATGCTTGAGCAGGGTCAACGGCACGACCAGCGGCACGATGCCGAGGCGGTACTGGCCGATGACATGTTGCATCTCTTGTTTGTCTTCGGCGCTGATCGCCTGTTTCAGATACCCGCTGATGTGTAACAGGACGTTGCTGTGCGTGCCACGGGTGGCGCATTTTTTAAGCGCCGCCATCAGTTCGCTGAAGTAGCGTGGGCCCAGTTGCGCAGGGTCGCTCTGCGCCATGTTGCCTAACAACTGCCCCAGTGCCTTGTATTGCAGAGGGTTGTGGGCCATCAGCTGATATTTGTAGCGCGAATGGAATTCCGTGAGGGCACGGCGGCTCAGGCCTTGGGCAAGCAACTGCTGCCAGTCGCGGTAGGCGAGCACGCGGGTAATGAAGTTCTCGCGCAGCACCGGATCGTTCAGGCGGCCGGCTTCTTCCACCGGCAAGTCCGGGTGCCGTGCACAGAAGGCTTGAGCATAGATGCCGCGTCCGCCGCCGTTCACCGGGGCGCCGTTGGCGTGATAGACCTTGACCCGTTCCAGTCCGCAGGACGGTGACTGCTGCATGAAGATGTAGCCGCAGATGTCATTCAGTTCGGCGGCCATCTTCTGGCCGTACTCGGCCAGTGGCTGGGTGACGTTGATTGCGGGGTTGACGGTGCCGATGGCTTCGGGATGCTCCGGGTCGCCGACCAGGCGAATCGGCTCGCGAGGAATGCCCAGGCCAATCGCGACTTCCGGGCACAGCGGGACGAACTCGAAATATTCCGAGAGCGTGCGGCTGCACAGTCGCGACTCCTTGTGACCACCGTTGTAGCGCACCTCGGCACCCAGCAGGCAGGCGCTGATGGCGATTTTGGGTTTAAGCGCAGAAGGTTCGGACATGAGCACCTCGAATCTATACCTGTACAGAGGTTTGCCTCTGTACAATTTTTCCTCAGCATAGATTGTGGGGTGTACAAGTCAAATGATTTGTATAGGTTTTTGCGGGGGGGGCTCACTTCCAGCCCAAATGCCATTCAGCCGGGTCTTTCAGGATTTGCCAATCGAGTCGCTCGGCGCGCTGGGTCAGCACGGCCTGCAACTCAATCTCAAGCACCGTGCCTTCATCATCGCAGAACAGTTCGGTCACCAGAAAATGCTTCTCGCGGTTTTTCGGCTGGGCTGCTGTCCATTTCGACAGCAGCAATTTGCGCGGATTGATGCGGTTCATTGCAGGTGCTCGTGCAAGCGTCGCGCGGCCTCCTGACCACTGAGCCATGCACCTTCGACACGTCCCGACAGGCACCAGTCGCCGCAGGCATACAAGCCCAGATCGGCATCGGCCAGCGTGCCCCATTCGTGGCCGGTCGCCGGGCGGGCATAGAGCCAGCGATGGGCGAGGCTGAAGGTCGGGGCGGGCATCGCGCCGTGCAGCAATTCGGCGAAAGCACCGTGCAGTTGCTCAATGACCGCCTCTTTGGACAGGTCGATGTGCTGCCGGCTCCACGCGCTTGTGGCATGCAACACCCAAGTGTCGAGGGTGTTGTCGCGCCCCGGCTTGCTGCGGTTGCGCGCCAGCCAATCGAGTGGGCTGTCCTGCACGAAGCAGCCTTCGATGGGGGTCTCCAGCGGCGTATCGAAGGCGAGGGCAACGGCCCAGGTGGGGTCCATTTTCACCCCGGCGGCGGCCCCGGCGAGTTTCGGCGCGGCGGCCAGCAATGCGGTGGCCTGCGGCGCGGGCGTGGCAATCACCACATGACTGAAAGGCCCGTGGGTGAAACCTTCGGCGTCTTGCAGATGCCAGTGTTCTTCGCCACGGAAGACCTCGGTGATCCGGCAAGCGAAATGCACTTCCATGCCATCGAGCAAGCCGCGTGTGATTGCGCTCATGCGTGGCGCGCCAACCCAACGGGTCTGCTCGTCCGGGGAGAGGTTGAGTTGCCCGCCCTGATAGGTGTAGAGCTGCGGCGTCCACTCGGCGACCCAGCCCTGGCTTTGCCAGCGCTGCACCTCGGTGACGAAGCGCCGGTCGCGGGCGGTGAAGTATTGCGCGCCCATGTCCAGCGAACCGGCGTCGCTGCGTTTGCTCGACATGCGTCCGCCGCTGCCGCGACTTTTATCGAACAACTGGACGGTGTACCCGGTCTCTGTCAGAGCCTGGGCCGCCGAGAGCCCGGCGATGCCGGTGCCGATGATTGCGATAGGTACAGTCATAGGGGCCTCGTTTACCTTTCTGTACAGAACAGACTACGCTGCTGATGAAACCTGTACAATTTTGTTTTTTGGTATAACTTCTAGCATTCTCGTTCGGACAGCTTGGCCTATGGTTAAACAATAGAGCCTGCCCGATAGAAAAGATCCCTGCTTCTAAAAATAGACTAGTGATCCGGGTAAAACGCCACGCGAGGAAGATGTCATGCATATATTGCTGACCGGCGGTACTGGTTTGATAGGGCGTCAGCTCTGCCGACATTGGTCTGGGCAGGGCCATCGTCTGACGGTGTGGAGTCGACGTCCGGAAACGGTCGCAAAAACCTGTGGTGCCCAAGTGCGTGGAGTTGCGCGCCTGGAGGACCTCGGCGAAGAAACTGTCGACGCCATCATCAATCTTGCTGGCGCACCGATTGCCGACCGACTCTGGACGCATCGACGCAAAGCGTTGCTGTGGAGCAGCCGTATCACGCTGACGGAAACGTTGTTGGCATGGCTCGAAACGCGGGCGCAGAAACCGTCGCTTCTGATCTCCGGGTCCGCCATCGGTTGGTATGGCGACGGTGGTGAACGTGAGCTGACGGAAGAGTCGCCGCCGGTCATCGACGATTTCGCCAGTCAGTTGTGCATCGCCTGGGAAGAAACGGCCCTGCGTGCCGAGTCTCAGGGCATTCGCGTGGTGCTGGTGCGAACCGGTCTGGTGCTGTCGGCTGAGGGCGGTTTTTTGTCGCGGCTGTTACTGCCGTTCAAGCTCGGGTTGGGCGGGCCGCTGGGCAATGGCCGGCAGTGGATGCCGTGGATTCATATCGACGATCAAATCGCCTTGATTGATTTTCTTCTGCTCCGCGATCAGGCGAGTGGTCCTTATAATGCGTGCGCGCCGAACCCTGTGCGCAATCGCGAATTTGCCAAGACGTTGGGCAGCGTACTGCACCGCCCGGCGTTCATGCCGATGCCGACGCTGGCGCTCAAAGTCGGCCTCGGCGAGATGTCTTTGTTGTTGCTGGGCGGCCAACGGGCCACGCCGGCACGCTTGCTGGAAGCGGGCTTCACTTTCCAGTTCACGGATTTACGCGCGGCCCTGGATGATCTCTCCAGCCGCCTCTGAAATAGGACGTTGCATGACCGATCACGCCTTGCTTCTGGTCAACCTGGGCTCCCCGGCCTCCACCTCGGTGGCCGATGTGCGCAGCTACCTCAATCAGTTTTTGATGGACCCGTACGTGATTGACCTGCCGTGGCCGGTAAGGCGTTTGCTGGTGTCGTTGATCCTGATCAAACGCCCCGAGCAATCGGCCCACGCCTATGCCTCGATCTGGTGGGAGGAGGGTTCGCCGTTGGTGGTGCTCAGTCGTCGTTTGCAGCAGCAGATGACCCAACAGTGGAACCGTGGCCCGGTTGATTTGGCGATGCGTTACGGCGAGCCGTCGATTGAAACCTGCCTGTTGCGATTGGTCGCGGCGGGGCACAAACGCATCACACTGGCGCCGCTTTATCCCCAGTTCGCCGACAGCACCACTACCACGGTGATCGAAGAGGCGAAGCGTGTCATTGGCAGCAAAAATCTCAATGTGCAGCTCTCGTTGCTGCAACCGTTCTACGATCAGCCGGAATACATTGAAGCGCTGGTCGAAAGCGCCAGGCCGCACTTGCAGCAGGACTACGATCACCTGCTGCTGAGCTTCCATGGCTTGCCCGAGCGGCACCTGACCAAACTCGATCCGACCGGCAATCATTGCTTCAAGAATGAAGATTGCTGCAAGAACGCATCGCCTGAGGTCTTGGCCACCTGTTATCGCGCGCAATGCCTGCGCACGGCGGCGTTGTTCGCTGAGCGCATGGGGCTGACGGATGGCAAATGGTCGGTGTCGTTTCAGTCGCGTCTGGGCCGAGCGAAGTGGATCGAGCCCTATACCGAGGCGCGGCTCGATGAGCTGGCGAAAAGCGGCGTGAAGAAGATTCTGGTGATGTGCCCGGCGTTTGTCGCTGACTGCATCGAGACACTGGAAGAGATTGGTGATCGCGGCAAGGAGCAGTTCTGCGAAGCCGGGGGAGAGGATCTGGTGCTGGTGCCGTGCCTCAATGACGACCCGCAATGGGCGAAGGCGCTGGCCACTCTGTGTGAACGAGCGCCGTTGGCGCTTTAAAAGCTTCGCGAGCAAGCTCGCTTGTATGGTAGGACTTGAAGGGAGGAGGAGGGACAAGGCTCGATTCTGACTGTTAGCGCAGTACAGACCGTGGGAGATTTCACCCTCCT
>NZ_JBIUWN010000085.1:0-21551 GCF_044743485.1 Pseudomonas sp. NPDC087614
TCCCTTACACCGACGAAGACATCGCCGGTGCAAAAGATGCCGTGAAGGGCAAAACCGAAATGGACGCGCTGGTGGCCTATCTGCAAGGCCTGGGCACCATCATCAAAAGCAAACGGTGAATTGGATGGATATCGGGATGATTCGTGGCCTGGGCACCGTTGTCGTGATGGTGGCCTTCATCGGTCTGGCCTTGTGGGTATTCAGCCCCAAGCGCAAGTCGGAGTTTGAAGACGCGACATTGCTGCCTTTTGCGGATGATCCCGAAGCCATCAAGCACGTCGAGCAAGCTTCAAGGAGAAACAAAGAATGACTACATTCTGGAGTCTGTACGTCACAGTCCTCAGTCTCGGTACGATCTTTTCCCTGACCTGGCTGCTGCTGTCGACCCGCAGGGGTCAGCGCAGCGAACAGACGGACGAGACGGTCGGGCACTCCTTCGACGGGATCGAGGAGTACGACAACCCACTGCCGAAATGGTGGTTCATGCTGTTCGTGGGCACCATCATTTTTGCCTTGGGTTACCTGGTGCTGTATCCGGGTCTGGGTAACTGGAAAGGCCTGCTGCCAGGCTATAACTACCTCGATAACGACAAGCAGACCGCGTTCGCCAACGGCCAGACCGGCTGGACCGGCGTCCACGAGTGGGAAAAGGAAATGGCTCGCTCGGACGCCAAGTTCGGTCCGATCTTCGCCAAGTTTGCTGCCATGCCGATCGAAGAAGTCGCCAAGGATCCGCAAGCCCTGAAGATGGGCGGCCGCCTGTTCGCCTCCAACTGCTCGGTTTGCCACGGTTCCGACGCCAAAGGCGCTTACGGTTTCCCGAACCTCACCGACGCCGACTGGCGCTGGGGCGGCGAGCCGGAAACCATCAAGACCACCATCATGGGCGGTCGTCACGCGGTGATGCCGGCCTGGGCCGAAGTGATCGGCGAGCAAGGCGTTGCCGACGTGGCAGCCTATGTGGTGACGCAACTCGATGGCCGCAAGCTGCCGCAAGACGCCAAGGCTGACCCGGTCAACGGCCAGAAACTGTTCGCCGTCAACTGCGTGGCTTGCCACGGCCCGGAAGGCAAAGGCACCCCGGCCATGGGCGCGCCTAACCTGACCCACCCGGGCGCGTTCATCTACGGCTCGAGCTTCGCGCAACTCCAACAGACCATCCGTTACGGCCGTCAGGGCCAGATGCCGGCGCAGGAACAACTGCAAGGCAACGACAAGGTTCACCTGCTGGCGGCTTACGTTTACAGCCTGTCCCACGGTGAAAAAATGCCGGAAGCCGAGGCGCAGTAAGGCCCACGCTTGATGCAAAGGAAGGCCCGGCCAATGACAATTGGCCGGGCCTTTTTCATGGACGGCTGGCCCAGATTGATTTCACCGCCGCCGTGTCGATGAGCGTGCGCTCCTGCCATTGATTGTCCTTCACCAGATAAATCTGCAACTGCTTGCGATCCTCGGTAAAACGGGTGATCAAGTAGGTCTGTTGAGACGTGGCGCCACTCAGATACATCGGCACATCTCCCACCCAGTAAGAGTCACCGCCGTCCCGGTGTAAATGACCGGCGAATATTGCTGTGACCTGATACTTGACGATCATGTCGCGAAAGCGTTTTTGCTGCGCACTGTCGCCCTTCATCTTCAACGGTTTGTGCATATTTATGATAATGGCGTACCCCTGAGCTCTCGCCAGACGCAGGTCAACCTCAAGCCAGTCCAGTGCACTATTGATCTCGAACGTCGTCGGGTTCAGGAAATGAGCAATCCGGGTCGTGTACGTCGGCTCATTGTTGAGTTGAACCATGTGGACGTCACCGATGGTCTTTGAATAAGCGAGACTTCCTGAATACGTATTACCCCAAAAACCTTGCGCGGACCTCACATCAAAGTTATCCACCCTGTTTTCATGATGTTTTCTGAATTCAACAATACTGCCCGCCGCACAGCTGTTACTGAAACAATCATCCACATTGTTTTCATAGTCATGATTACCCAAACCATACAGATACTCACCACCGAAGTACTTAGCCAGCACCTCTTTCATATAGGAGCGCTGCCAGTCATGACCGAAAGCGGTGATATCTCCGTTGATCATCAATGGCACTTTCGCCTGCCCACCCTGAGCATTTCGAAAATCGGCAATACTTGCCAACTGAGTTTCCACCAGCCACTTCGAACGCTTTGTAAACGCCTCATCAGATTCAGGCGCCCCACTGTCTGTCTTGTCTGTCCAGGGATACTGCGTATCCGATGCAAACACCATATATTTAGGCGCAGGCTCCACAGAATAAGCCGAGACTACCGACAACAACAAACACACACCCAGAATAAAAGCCGCAACTTTACTACCCGTCATCATATTTAACTTCCATTCAATAACTTATGCTGACGACCTCATGTCGCCAGCCACCAACTTATTCGAAAGACAATAAAATCTCAAATACACAAACCTGATTAATTAATCACTCTTGTTTCCAAGCTTCTAAAAAACAACCAGGACTAACAACTAAAAAGCAATCAACGATCAGCCGCAGGGGCTTGCGAAACTTGCAATCAGAAAGCGTTCACGATTTGAGGCAAATGCTCAATAGACTCAATCTTCATCGGTCTGTAACTTTTCTTTCCGTCTGCCGATGGTTCGTCAGACCACCCCCTATACCGCTGCATATCAAGGAAGAAAGCCATGCGAGAATCCGATGTTGATTGTGTGCAATCCCACGAAGATTTCACTTTTGCCGACCCGGGTATCAAACCCGACACTCCGCTCCCCGATGCCAGCGGCGACGCCACCGCTGGCCATGAGGTGAAAAAACCCAAAGACGGCGGGCTTGAAAGTCTCGGCGGCGGCAGGCTGGACTGATGCCTGCGGATTGCCTGCCGAGACGATGCATGGGACTCACTCGCCCGAGCGATTCTCATGCATCGTCTATAGTCAATTGATCTGGATCAGGACTTGTTACATCTGCTACACCATTTACAGCCCGCCCCCAACGCGACCAAAGGTCGCACCCGTTAGACGGCGTGACAGGCGTATCATTGCGCCACTGCAACGCCCTTTCCGACCCCGGCCGGCACGTATCGACCGAGGCATTTTTCCACTGCCGTGGGATGCAATGATGAGCAACCAGATTCCGGTACACGACGTCACGCCACCGAGCAAAAACGCGAACAACAGCGTTGATCTTTACGCCTCACGAGAAAAAATCTACACCCGTGCTTTTACCGGTTTGTTCCGCAATCTGCGGATGATGGGCGGTGCCGCCCTGTTCCTGCTGTATTTCGGCACGGTGTGGCTGAACTGGGGTGGCCATCAGGCCGTGTGGTGGAACCTGCCGGAGCGCAAGTTCTTCATCTTCGGCGCCACCTTCTGGCCACAGGACTTCATTCTCCTTTCAGGCCTGCTGATCATTGCCGCGTTCGGCCTGTTCTTCATCACCGTGTATGCCGGCCGAGTCTGGTGCGGCTACACCTGTCCGCAAAGCGTGTGGACGTGGATTTTCATGTGGTGCGAAAAGGTCACCGAAGGCGACCGCAACCAGCGCATCAAGCTCGACAAGGCGCCGATGAGCGGCAACAAACTCCTGCGCAAACTCGCCAAACACTCGCTTTGGCTGCTGATCGGTTTCGTCACAGGCATGACCTTCGTGGGTTACTTTTCGCCGATCCGCGAACTGGTCTTCGAGTTTTTCACCGGACAAGCCGATGGCTGGTCGTACTTCTGGGTCGGCTTCTTCACCCTCGCCACCTACGGCAACGCCGGCTGGCTGCGCGAACAGGTGTGCATCTACATGTGCCCGTACGCTCGCTTCCAGAGCGTGATGTTCGACAAGGACACACTGATCGTTTCCTACGATCCGCGTCGTGGCGAAAGCCGTGGCCCGCGCAAAAAAGGCGCCGACTACAAGGCTCAGGGCCTGGGCGACTGCATCGACTGCACCATGTGCGTTCAGGTCTGCCCGACCGGTATCGACATCCGCGACGGCCTGCAAATCGAATGCATCGGCTGCGCCGCATGTATCGACGCCTGCGACAGCATCATGGACAAGATGGACTACCCGCGCGGCCTGATCAGCTACACCACCGAACACAACCTGTCGGGCCAGAAAACCCATAAACTGCGGCCACGCCTGATCGGCTATGCCGTGGTGTTGCTGGCGATGATCAGCCTGTTGGTGACTGCGTTCGTCATGCGTTCACTGGTCGGTTTCGATGTCAGCAAAGACCGCGTGCTGTATCGCGAGAACGCCGAAGGCCGGATAGAAAACGTCTACAGCCTGAAGATCATGAACAAGGATCAGCGCGACCACACCTACGTGCTGGAAGCCGCTGGCCTGCCGGATCTGCGCCTGCAAGGCAAACGTGAAATCAAGGTCGCGGCCGGGGATATTTTCAGCATGCCGGTCGAGCTGTCGAGCGCACCGGAACAACTGCCGTCGAGCACCAACGAGGTCAAATTCATCCTCAAGGATGCTGATGACAACAGCGTCCACGTTGAAGCCAAGAGCCGATTCATCGGCCCACAAATCCGTTAAGAGAACTGAACATGCCCGCAGCAAACGCCGCAAGTCCCTGGTACAAGCACCTCTGGCCATGGATCATCATCGCGATTCTGGCCTGTTCGGTGACGCTGACCCTGTCCATGGTGACCATCGCGGTGAACAACCCGGACAACCTGGTCAACGACAACTACTACGAGGCAGGCAAAGGCATCAACCGCTCACTGGATCGCGAACTGCTCGCACAGCACCTGAAGATGCGCGCCGCTGTGCATCTGGATGATCTGACCGGTGAAGTCGAAGTGCGCTTGAGCGGCGACAGCCAGCCCAGGACACTTGAGCTGAACCTCATCTCGCCGACCCAACCGGAGAAGGATCGCAAGATCGTCCTGACCCGCAGCGAAACTGAAGCGGGCCGCTACATCGGCCAGTTGAGCGACAAGGTCGACGGCCGCCGGTTTGTCGAATTGCTGGGATCGCAGGATGATCACATCTGGCGCATGTTCGAAGAAGAGCGGGTCAGCCATGACACGGACCTGCTGCTCGGTGACGAACCGCTCCAGGGCGCCGAAGACCTGAAGAAGTAACGCCGCGCTTCGCGCAAACCCGCTCCCACGGTGGATATCCAGTATCCACATACCGTGGGAGCGGGCTTGCTCGCGAAGAGGCCCGACCGGACGACATCGATTACGCCGCATTAATGAAAACCTGATGACCACCCCAATCCCCTGCTACCACTGCGCCCTGCCCGTTCCGTCCGGCAGTCGCTTCACCGCCGTTGTACTCGGGGAACCCCGTGAGTTCTGCTGCCCGGGCTGTCAGGCTGTGGCCGAAGCCATCGTTGCCGGTGGCCTGCAAAGCTACTACCAGCACCGCAGCGAAGCCTCGGCCAACCCCGAAGCGCTGCCGGTGCAATTGGTCGATGAGCTGGCGCTGTACGACCGCGCCGATGTCCAGCAACCTTTTGTCCGCCACGAAGGCGAACTGGCCGAAACCACGCTGCTGATGGAAGGCATCAGTTGCGCCGCCTGCGGCTGGCTGATCGAGAAACATCTGCGCACGCTTGGGGCGGTCGCCGAAGCCCGACTGAATCTGTCCAACCATCGACTTCACGTTCGCTGGGCGGATGGGCAATTGCCGCTGAGCCGATTGCTCGCCGAACTGCGCCACATCGGTTACGCCGCCCACCCGTATCAGGCCGACCGTGCCAGCGAACAAATAGCCAGCGAAAACCGCCTCGCCCTGCGCCAATTGGGCGTGGCCGGGCTGCTATGGTTCCAGGCGATGATGGCAACCATGGCGACCTGGCCGGAATTCAACATCGACCTGAGCCCCGAACTGCACACCATACTGCGCTGGGTCGCGCTGTTTCTGACCACGCCGATCGTGTTCTACAGTTGCGCGCCGTTCTTCAAGGGCGCGATGCGTGACTTGCGAACGCGCCACCTGACCATGGATGTTTCGGTGTCGCTAGCGATCGGCAGCGCCTACATGGCCGGGATCTGGACGGCGATCACCGGCGTCGGCGAGTTGTATTTCGATGCGGTCGGCATGTTTGCGCTGTTTCTGCTCGCCGGGCGCTATCTGGAGCGTCGCGCGCGGGAGCGAACCGCCGCTGCGACCGCACAGTTGGTCAACCTGTTGCCCGCCTCGTGCCTGCGCCTTGATGAGGCCGGCCAGAGCGAGCGCATCCTGCTCAGCGAGCTGCGCCTGGGCGATCACGTGCTGGTACCACCGGGCTCGACCCTGCCGGCGGACGGCAAGATCCTCGATGGCCAGTCGAGCATCGACGAATCACTGTTGACCGGCGAATACCTGCCACAACCGCGCACGCCGGGCGATGCCGTTACAGCGGGCACCCTGAACGTTGAGGGTGCGTTAACCGTGCAAGTGCTCGCGCTAGGACAGGACACGCGACTGTCGGCCATCGTCCGTTTGCTCGACCGCGCCCAGACCGAAAAACCACGACTGGCGGAAATCGCCGACCGCGCCGCGCAATGGTTCTTGCTGTTGTCGCTGATCGCCGCTGCCGCCATTGGCCTGCTGTGGTGGGAGCTGGATTCGTCACGCGCGTTCTGGATCGTCCTCGCGATGCTGGTGGCGACCTGCCCCTGTGCGCTATCACTGGCAACACCGACCGCCCTCACCGCCGCCACCGGAACGTTGCACAAACTCGGCTTGCTGCTGACCCGCGGCCATGTGCTGGAAGGCCTGAACCAGATCGACACGGTGATTTTCGACAAGACCGGCACCCTCACCGAAGGCCGACTGGTATTGCGCTCGATTCGCCCACTGGGCGCACTGGACAGCGATCAATGCCTGAGCCTCGCCGCTGCGTTGGAGAACCGTTCGGAACACCCGATTGCCCGCGCGTTCGGCCGTGCGCCGCTGGCGGCCGAAGAGGTCCACAGCACGCCAGGGCTTGGTCTCGAAGGCTTGGTCGGCGAACAACGCTTGCGCATCGGTCAGGCGGAATTTGTCTGCGCCCTTAGCGGCGCCACTGCGCCTGCAATGCCGAATGAACCCGGGCAATGGCTGCTGCTCGGCGACACGCAGCGGCCGCTGGCCTGGTTCGTCCTCGATGACCGTTTGCGCGACGATGCACCGGCCCTGCTCGCCGCCTGCAAGGCGCGTGGCTGGCGCACATTGCTGTTGTCCGGCGACAGTTCGCCGATGGTCGCAAGTGTTGCCGCAGAACTGGGCATCGAAGAGGCCCGTGGCGGTCTGCGCCCGGACGACAAACTGCAAGTGCTGCACCAGTTGCACCGGGAAGGTCGCAAAGTCTTGATGCTCGGTGACGGCGTCAACGATGTGCCAGTGCTGGCGGCTGCCGACATCAGCGTGGCCATGGGCTCGGCCACTGACCTGGCGAAAACCAGCGCCGATGCCGTGTTGCTGTCCAATCGGCTCGACGCCCTGGTGCAAGCCTTCACGCTGGCGCGACGCACCCGCCGGGTAATCATCGAGAACCTGCTGTGGGCGGCGCTGTACAATGGCTTCATGTTGCCGTTCGCCGCCCTCGGCTGGATCACCCCGGTGTGGGCCGCGGTCGGCATGTCGATCAGTTCGTTGACCGTGGTGCTCAATGCCCTGCGCCTGACTCGCCTGCCGAGCGCGCCGGCCGCCCGCACCGCGTCAGAAACCCGCCCGCTGCCGGCCTGAGCCGCAAGGGCATGGAGTACAGATGCCAGCTCTCTACGTGATGATCCCGGCCGCACTGCTGATCGTGGCCATCGCCGTGTACATTTTCTTCTGGGCAGTGGACAGCGGTCAGTACGACGACCTCGACGGTCCGGCCCACAGCATTCTGTTCGACGATCAGGACCCCAACCACACCGCTGCGGTGGACGAAGCCAACGCAACCAAACCGGACGACAAGGCGCCACCCCATGCTTGAATTGGCGCCCCTGCTGGTGTCGGCGCTGATCCTCGGCTTGCTCGGTGGCGGCCATTGCCTGGGAATGTGCGGCGGTTTGATGGGCGCGCTGACGCTGGCAATCCCCAAGGAGCAACGCAGCCGACGCTTTCGTCTGCTGCTGGCCTACAACCTGGGTCGAATCCTCAGTTACGCCACCGCCGGATTGCTGATCGGCCTCGCCGGTTGGGCAGTGGCGAACAGCCCGGCCGCGCTGTTCATGCGCGTGCTGGCCGGTTTGCTGTTGATTGCCATGGGCTTGTATCTGGCCGGCTGGTGGAGCGGACTGACCCGCATCGAAAGCCTCGGTCGCGGCTTGTGGCGCTACATTCAACCGGTAGCCAACCGCTTGCTACCGGTGTCGAGCCTGCCCCGCGCCTTATTGCTCGGTGCGCTATGGGGCTGGCTGCCCTGCGGACTGGTTTACAGCACGCTGTTGTGGTCGGCGAGCCAGGGCAATGCGCTGGACAGTGCCTTGTTGATGCTCGCATTCGGGCTGGGTACCTGGCCGATGCTGCTCGCAACCGGCCTCGCCGCCGAGCGCGTCACAGCGTTGTTGCGCAAACGCAGCGTACGCATGACCGGCGGGGTTTTAGTGATGCTGTTCGGCATCTGGACCCTGCCCGGCCCTCATCAACACTGGTTGATGGGGCATTGAGTCGGCGGCGCAACCTTCGCGGGTAAGCCCGCACCCGCCACACATATCTCCCCGTTGATGCAAATCAACATGCCTGCGCGCGCCCTCCCCTAGACTCGCCAACACTGCCAGCCTACCCGGGGGAATGCCCGCATGCTCGACGCCATTCGTTGGGACACAGATCTGATCCGCCGCTACGACTTGGCGGGGCCGCGCTACACCTCGTACCCGACGGCCGTGCAATTCAACAGTCAGGTCGGCACCTTCGACCTGTTCCACGCCCTGCGCGACAGCCGCAAGGCGCTACGCCCCTTGTCGTTGTATGTGCATGTGCCGTTCTGCGCGAACATTTGCTACTACTGCGCCTGCAACAAGGTGATCACCAAGGATCGTGGCCGAGCACTGCCTTACCTGCAACGCCTGGAGCAGGAAATCCAGCTGATCGCCTGCCACCTCGACCCGGCGCAGAAAGTCGAGCAGTTGCACTTCGGCGGCGGTACCCCGACCTTTCTCAGCCACGACGAACTGCGCCAACTGATGGCGCATCTGCGCAAACACTTCAATCTGCTGGATGACGACTCCGGCGATTACGGCATCGAAATCGATCCGCGTGAAGCCGACTGGTCGACCATGGGCTTGCTGCGTGAGCTGGGGTTCAACCGGGTCAGCATTGGCCTGCAAGACCTTGATCCGGCGGTACAGCGGGCGGTCAATCGCCTGCAAAGCCTGGAAGAAACCCGCGCCGTGATCGACGCGGCGCGCACGCTGCAATTTCGCTCGATCAATATTGACCTGATTTATGGCCTGCCCAAACAGACCCCCGACAACTTCGCCCGCACGGTCGAGGAAGTCATCAGCCTGCAGCCGGATCGACTCTCGGTATTCAACTACGCACACCTGCCGGAACGCTTCATGCCGCAGCGGCGGATCAACAGCAATGAACTGCCGACCCCGACGCAAAAACTGCACATGCTCCAGCGCACCATCGAGCAACTGACCGCCGCCGGTTACCGCTACATCGGCATGGACCACTTCGCCCTGCCCGACGATGAACTGGCGGTCGCTCAGGAAGAACAAACCCTGCAACGCAACTTCCAGGGCTACACCACCCACGGTCATTGCGACTTGATTGGCCTGGGCGTATCGGCCATCAGCCAGATCGGCGATCTGTATTGCCAGAACAGCAGTGATCTCAACGAATACCAAAACACCCTCGCCGCCGCGCAATTGGCGACCAGTCGGGGCCTGGTGTGCAACGCCGATGATCGGCTGCGACGCGCAGTGATTCAGCAACTGATCTGCAATTTCAGCCTGGAATTCGCCGAGATCGAGCAGCAGTTCAACATCGATTTTCAGGGGTATTTCGGCGCGCTGTGGCCGCAACTGCAAGGCATGGCCAACGATGGCCTGATCACGCTTGGTCGCGAGCGTATTGAGGTTCTACCGGCCGGACGGCTGTTGGTGCGCTCGGTGTGCATGGTATTTGACGCCTACCTTGAACAGCAGAACCGCCAGCGTTTTTCCCGGGTGATCTGAACTGATATTGCTTACGCAGACGCTTTGAAACCGATGGTTCAGGATTCACTCGATAGCACCTCGACTGTCGCGTGCCCTGCGGCTTTATGCCCGCAGGGCAATCTCTTCACAAGCTGGCCTGAATGTCCTCCCGTGAGTTACCCTTACGGCTTATGTGTGTTTTCCCACAAGGATTAAAGAAATGTCCGAGCCAGTTAAACTGCGCGCTCACACCCAGGCTCATTGCAAGGATTGCAGCCTGGCCCCTCTGTGCCTGCCACTTTCTCTGAATCTGGAAGACATGGATGCGCTGGACGACATCGTTAAACGCGGCCGCCCGTTGAAAAAGGGTGAGTTCCTGTTCCGCCAGGGCGACACGTTCGATTCCGTTTATGCAGTACGCTCCGGCGCCCTGAAGACTTTCAGCCTGAGCGATACCGGCGAAGAGCAACTCACCGGCTTCCACCTGCCCAGCGAACTGGTCGGCCTGTCCGGCATGGACACCGAAAAACACCCGGTTTCCGCCCAGGCCCTGGAAACCACCTCGGTCTGCGAAATCCCTTTCGAACGCCTCGACGAACTGGCCCTGCAATTGCCGCAACTGCGCCGCCAGTTGATGCGCGTGATGAGCCGCGAAATTCGCGACGACCAGCAAATGATGTTGCTGCTGTCGAAGAAGACTGCCGACGAGCGTATTGCGACCTTCCTGGTCAACCTGTCCGCCCGCTTCCGCGCTCGCGGTTTCTCGGCCAACCAGTTCCGCTTGAGCATGTCGCGCAATGAAATCGGCAACTACCTGGGGCTGGCGGTAGAAACCGTGTCCCGGGTGTTCACCCGCTTCCAGCAAAACGAACTGATTGCCGCCGAGGGCAAAGAAATTCATATCCTCGACCCGATTCAGCTGTGTGCGCTGGCGGGTGGCTCGCTCGAGGGCTGATCTCGATCCGCGGTTGAGCGAAGCGTTTCAGCCGCGGGTATACTGCGCCGTTTGCAGCCCTGCCAGGACACTTCGACGATGGTCTTCGACTCCTTCGACATCAAATCCCTGATCCGCCCCGTGATCGACTTCCCGAAACCGGGCGTGATCTTTCGTGACATCACCCCGCTCTTCCAGTCGCCAACGGCCCTGCGCCTGGTGATGGACAGCTTCGCTCACCGCTATGTCGAAGCCGACTTCACCCACATCGGCGCGATGGATGCCCGTGGTTTTTTGATCGGTTCGGTATTGGCCTATCAGTTGAACAAGCCGCTGGTGCTGTTCCGCAAGCAAGGCAAACTGCCGGCGGACGTGCTGGCCGAGGGTTACGCGACCGAGTACGGTGAAGCGTTCCTTGAAGTGCACGCCGACAGCCTGTGTGAGGGCGATTCGGTGGTGATGTTTGATGATTTGATTGCCACCGGCGGAACGCTGATTGCCGCGGCCAATCTGATTCGCCGGATGGGCGCTCGGGTGCATGAGGCGGCGGCGATCATTGATCTGCCGGAGCTCGGTGGTTCGCAGCGTCTGGAAGACATGGGGATCCCGACATTCTGCCTGACGCAGTTTGCCCTGACCGATAAGTAAGTAGCGCCTGTACTGATGCCTTCGCGGGCAGGCCCGCTCCCACAGTGATTTCGGTCGTTCACAAATCTTGTGTACACCGGGAACTGGCTTGCCCGCGCAGAGGCAGTAGCCTCAGCTACCCTTCAAAGCCCCATCTGCTTGCTGATGATCTCGTTCATCACCTCCCGCGTCCCGCCGCCAATCGACAGGATGCGGTTATCCCGATACAGCCGCTCCACCAGACTCTCGCGCATGTAACCCAGCCCGCCGAGAATCTGCACCGCTTCGGTGGTGATTCGGTCCGAGGTGTCCGTGGCAAAGTTCTTCGCCATGGAAATCTCCTTGATGACACTCTGCCCCGCCGCCATTTTCGCCGCTTGCCGATAGGTGAACTCCCGCGACACTTCCAGCGCCGTCGCCATCTCGGCGAGCCGGTGCTTGATCACCTGGAATTTGCCGATCGGTTTGCCGAATGCCTCACGCTCGCGTGCCCACTTCAGGCTCTCTTCCAGCGCCAACTGTGAAGTCATGTTGGCCATCAGCGCCAACGCCAGCCGCTCGCTCTGGAAGTTGCCCATGATGCAGGCGAAGCCCATGTTCTCGGCACCGATCAAGTTGTCGACAGGCACCCGGCAATCGTCGAAGAACAACTCCGCCGTGTCCGACGCCCACCAGCCCATTTTCTTCAACTGGCGGCCGACGGTGAATCCGGGCGTTTGCTTCTCGATCAGCAACAGGCTGATGCCAGCAAAACCCGGCGCGCCGGTGCGAACCGCGACGGTATAGAAATCGGCGCGCACGCCACTGGTGATAAAGGTTTTACTGCCGCTGACCCGGTAGAAATCACCGTCACGCACGGCGCGGGTTTGCAGGTTGGCAACGTCAGAGCCGCCGCCGGGCTCGGTAACGGCCAGCGCACTGATTTTCTCGCCACGGAGCACCGGCGGCACTACGCGATCGCGCACGTGGGGACGCGCCCATTTGACGATCGGCGGCAGGCCGATATCGAGCGAGCCCAGCCCCGCCACCAAGCCGCCAGCACCGCAGCGCATCAATTCCTCACTGGCGGCAACCTTGGCGAACACATCGCCTTCATGGCTGCCACCCAGTGCTTCGGGGTAGCCGATACCAAGGATCCCCGCTGCACCGGCCTTCAGATACAACTCACGGGGGAAGCTTTCGGCTTCTTCCCACTCATTGATGTCCGGCAGGATCTCACGCTCGACGAAACGTCTGACGCTGTCGCGAACCAATTGGTGGCTGGGGTCGAAGTATTCCTGGAAGGCGGGCATCGGCAAACTCCACTGAAGGGTTGACCGACGTTAACCGAGCGCTTGCTTGGTTTTCAACAGGATTGTTTGATTCAGACAGACCGAGGCGCGCCATTGGCGAGCAAGCCCGCTGCCACATGGGATTTGTAGCGTATACAAAACCATTGTGGCAGCGGGCTTGCTCGCGAAGGCGTCAGATCAGGCAACACAACTATCAGAGAGAGATCGGCTTACGCCCGGCAAACGAGTGTGCAAGGGTACCGCCATCCACCAGCTCCAGCTCACCCCCCAGCGGTACACCGTGGGCAATCCGCGAGGCGATCAAGCCTTTATTGTTCAGCAACTGCGCAATGTAATGCGCCGTCGCTTCACCTTCCACCGTCGGGTTGGTGGCCAGGATCACCTCGGCAAAAGTGCCCGCCTCTTCGATCCGCGCCATCAACTGCGGAATACCGATGGCCTCAGGCCCGAGGCCGTCCAGCGGCGACAGGTGACCTTTGAGCACAAAGTAACGCCCACGGAACCCGGTCTGCTCGACCGCATAGACATCCATCGGCCCTTCCACCACGCACAACAGCGTGTCATCGCGGCGCGTATCGGCGCATTGCGGGCACAGATCGTCTTCGGTCAGCGTGCGGCACTGACGGCAGTGACCGACCCCTTCCATGGCCTGACTCAGGGATTGAGCCAGACGCAGACCGCCGCTGCGGTCACGCTCGAGCAACTGCAACGCCATGCGCTGGGCGGTTTTCTGACCCACACCCGGCAGAACGCGCAGGGAATCGATCAGTTGGCGAATCAAAGGGCTGAAGCTCATGGGTAAAAAGTCCGACAAAACAACGAGACGCGGTTTATACCCGCGCCTCTGGCCAGCGTCAAATACTCAGTCCTGGGCGACCCGCACCACCAGTTTGCCGAAGTTGCGCCCCTCCAGCAGCCCGATAAACGCATCGGGCGCCTGCTCCAGGCCCTCGACCACGTCCTCGCGGAATTTCACCTTGCCCTCACGCACCCACGGCACCATGTGGCTGATGAATTCCGGCTGACGATCACCGTAGTCATCGAACACGATAAAGCCCTGAATCCGCACACGCTTGGTCAACAGGGTGCGTTGCAGCATCGGCAGGCGATCCGGGCCTTGCGGGGCTTCATGGGCGTTGTAGCCCGCGATCAGACCACACAGCGGAATGCGCGCCTTGGGATTGAGCAATGGCACCACGGCCTCGAACACATGACCGCCGACATTCTCGTAATAGACATCGATACCATCGGGACAGGCCTTCGCCAGTTGCTCGGCGAAATCCGCAGCCTTGTGATCGACGCAGGCGTCGAATCCCAGCACCTCCACCACGTATTTGCACTTTTCGACGCCGCCAGCCACACCGACCGCGCGCAGGCCTTTGATCTTCGCCACTTGGCCGACCACTGAGCCGACCGCCCCGGACGCCGCCGCGACCACCAGCGTCTCCCCAGCCTTTGGCTGACCGATATCCATCAGGCCCATGTACGCGGTCAACCCCGGCATACCCAGCACACCGAGGGCCATTGAGGGGCTCGGCAACCCTGCCGGAATCGGAATGATATTGCGCCCGTCGCTGATGCTGTGACTCTGCCAACCGGTCGCGCCAACGACCAGATCACCGGTGTGGAATTTGGGGTGGGTCGAGCGTTCGACTCGGCTGACCGCACCACCGGTCATCACTTCACCGATTTCCACCGGCGCGGCGTAGGACGGAGCGTCGCTCATGCGCCCGCGCATGTACGGATCAAGCGACAGGTACAGGGTTTTCAGCAACACCTGCCCGTCTTCAAGCTCTGGCAAGGCTTCGCGCTCAAGGCGAAAATTTTCCGGGGTCGGCGCACCGACCGGGCGTGAGGCCAGGACGACACGTTGATTGAGGGTGAGAGGGTCGGACATGTCAGCGTCTCCTGTGAATGATGAATTCGGCGGTATAGGGAGCAGACCGTGGGTGGCGGTGATGGGTTCGATGTTTATTCGGACCGACCGAGTCGACTTCTTCGCGAGCAAGCCCGCTCCCACAGGGTTAACGCATTTCAAATGTGTGCGAGCCTGCTCGCGAAGGCGTCAGCGCTGCCAATGCAAAAAAATCAGCCAGAAACAAAAATGCCAGGCGCAATGCCTGGCACTTTGTGTAGCTCATCTGTCGCGCAATGGCGAATCAGAATGGCAGTTTCATGCCCGCTGGCAGGTTCATGCCGGCGGTCATGCCGCCCATTTTTTCCTGGCTGCTGGCTTCGATCTTGCGCACGGCGTCATTGACGGCGGCAGCCACCACGGCTTCCAGCATCTCTTTGTCGTCTTCGCTCAGGCCTTCAACCAGGCTTGGGTCGATGCTCACGCTTTTGACGTCGTGACGACCGGTCATCACCACGGTGACCATATCGCCGCCGGCCTTGCCGGTGACTTCGGCGTTGGCCAGTTCTTCCTGCATCTTGGCCATTTTTTCCTGCATCTGCTGCGCCTGCTTCATCAGGCCGGCCATGCCACCTTTCATCATGGGAATCACCTCAAAAGTACTTGGATCAAAACAGCGCCCGGCCTTGGAGAACGAGCGCCTTCAGTTATTAGCCTTGGGCGACCAAGGCGTCGACGGGTTCAATAGTATCGTGTCGCACCACTGCGCCGAACTGCTGAACCATCTGCTGGATGAACGGATCGCCGTGGATCGACTCCTCCGCTTCGCGCTGACGGTTGGCACGGCGACGGGACGCGGCCTGGGCCGGGGTTTCCTGCTCGGGCTTGATCAGTTCGATGGTCAGGCTCAGCGTGCGACCGTGGAACTGGTTCAACGCATCGTTGAGACGACGCTGTTGAGTGGCGTTGAACAAAGCGCTGTGAGCCGGGTCCAGGTGCATCAGCCACTGATCGCCATCAACCGCGATCAGCGTGCAGTTGGCGGCGATGCTGCCCGTCATGCCGGAGATCGGCAGTTTCGGGAACAGTTCCAGCCATTGCAACGCCAGACCGGTGGCCGGCATCGCTGCGGGCTCCGGCTCGGGTTCCGGGGCCGGTTCTGCGGCATGCTCGCTCGCCAGTTCGTCGAGATAGCTGTATGCCGAATCCATGTCCGGCTCGATGTAGTCCTCGTCCAGCGGCGGCTCGTCATCCGTGTCCATGCCCCGCGTGGCGGCATCGACGTCGGCGACCGACGGCTCGGGAATCGGTGCGGCGGCCCACTCCGGCGCGTCCGGTACAACGCTGTCCGGGGTGGGCAACGGCATCGGCGGCAGATCAGGCTGCTCGGCAGCGGTTTCCAGCACGGGGTCGACCGCCGGCTGCTGGGCCGGTTCGGGTTCGGGTTCTACCGGATCGTTCCAGGGCAAGTCGACGACGGCATCGACGACGACTGGCTCAGGCTCGGGCACAGGATCTGGTTCTGGTTCCGGCTCAGGAGCAATCACCGGCGATGGCTCGGGAGCCGGCGCTGGAGCCGGCGCAATAGCTGCAGCGACCACCGGCGCAGCTTCAGGCGCGGCAGCCACGGCGTTTGCGGAATCAACTGTGGCCTGGCTGATCCCCACTGGCTTTAGCGGTTGCCTCGGGGCGTCCACTGTGTCGGCGGGCCGGAAGGCCAGCATCCGCAACAACACCATTTCAAAGCCACCGCGCGGATCAGGCGCCAGCGGCAAATCGCGACGGCCGATCAGGCCCATCTGGTAATAGAACTGCACGTCTTCGGCCGGCAAGGCCTGAGCCAATGCCAACACGCGATCACGGTCGCCATGACCGTTGTCGACACCTTCGGGCAGCGCCTGGGCGATGGCGACGCGGTGCAGCACGTTGAGAATTTCCGAGAGCACACCATTCCAGTCCGGGCCTTGCTCGGCCAGGTGACGCACAGCTTCGAGCAACGCCTTGGCGTCACCTTCGATCAGCGAATGCAAGACGTCATAGACCTGACCATGGTCCAGTGTGCCGAGCATCGCTCGCACGTCGGAGGCCAGAACCTTGCCTTCACCAAAAGCAATGGCCTGATCGGTCAGGCTCATGGCGTCTCGCATCGACCCGTCAGCGGCGCGACCCAGCAGCCACAAGGCATCGTCTTCGAACGGCACGTTTTCGGCACTGAGGACGTGGGTCAAATGCTCGACCACACGCTCTGGCGTCATGTTTTTCAAAGAGAACTGCAGGCAACGCGACAAAATCGTTGCCGGAAGTTTCTGCGGATCAGTCGTCGCCAGGATGAATTTGACGTACGGCGGCGGCTCTTCGAGGGTTTTCAGCAGCGCATTGAAGGAATGGCTGGAGAGCATGTGCACTTCGTCGATCAGGTAGACCTTGAAGCGCCCACGGCTCGGCGCGTACTGCACATTATCGAGCAACTCGCGAGTGTCTTCGACCTTGGTGCGGCTCGCGGCGTCGATCTCGATCAGGTCGACAAAACGGCCTTCGTCGATTTCACGACACACCGAACACTCGCCGCAGGGGCTGGAAGTGATACCTGTCTCACAGTTCAGGCATTTGGCAATGATCCGCGCAATCGTGGTTTTACCCACCCCGCGTGTACCGGTGAACAGGTACGCATGGTGCAGCCGCTGGCTGTCCAAGGCATTGATCAGAGCCTTGAGCACATGGGTCTGGCCGACCATTTCGCGGAACGAGCGCGGACGCCATTTACGTGCAAGAACCTGATAACTCATCGAAAACCGTCGCAACGAAGGAAGCTGAAGCGGCTAATGCTAGCGGAGCAAGGGCAAAATTGCATCCGGTGTCCTCGTCTAATGTGGCTAAGCTGCATGAGCGGAGTCTTTTATCGGCTCGGGATCGGGAAATGACCGGAGCGTTTATGCGTTGGGCCTTGGGGGCACTGCTGGGAATCAGTTTGAGCGTGACGGCAGCGCAAACACCACTGCGCTTCGCCGTGCCGGATAGCTGGGCCATGCCGATGGTGCAACTTGAACGCGGTCGTCCGACCCAAGGCATTCTGTACGACATGATGCTCAGCCTCGCGACTCAGGTCGGCGTGCCGGCAGAATTCCACGTTCTGCCCCGGACTCGCGTACAAAGCACCATGGAACACGGCGGAGTCGACGTGCGCTGCTTTGCCGCACAATCCTGGCTGCCGAATCAGTCCGGGGATTACATCTGGAGCATTCCGTTGTTTTTTCAGCGTGATTTGCTGATCAGCCGCCAGGATCAGCCTGCCCGCGTCGACACTAACCGACTGCCACGCCAATCCATCGGCACCGTGCTCGGTTACACCTACCCGACCCTGCAAAACCTGTTCGATGCTGATCGACTGCATCGCGAAGACGCCCGAAATCAGGAACAGGTACTGGAAAAACTGCTGGCCGGGCGTTACCGCTATGCCGTGAGCAATCAGTGGACGCTGGACTGGTTCAACCAACGCCTGACGCCTGAAAAGCAACTGCAAGGTGTCGCGATACTGCAGGAGCAGAGCGTGGGCTGCTATGTCAGGAATGACCCAAAGGTGCCAGTGCAGCGCGTTTTACGCACGTTGCTGAGGATGAAAATGTCGGGGGAGATTGATCAGATTATCCGGCTCTATACCGGCAACTCTGAAGTTCACCACTAAACAGCCACCACCGCTCTTTTCCATGCCTGGACTTTTCGGGCTCAAACCTTCGCGCTGTGCATCGGAAAACCCGCCGCCCTCGACAGCTCCCAGATTGTGCCTCGGTGCGTTCAACTGCACCGCTTTCGTGCCATTCCTCGCGACTCGTCTATACATAATCGCGCCCACCCGCATTTGGCACGAGCACTGCAACCCTCCCGCGTCTTCCCCTTTTCAGCAAGGACCACCCCATGACGCAGAACGATGCCGGCAACGATTACCCCCTCAGCGAAGTCCCCATGCACGCGCGCAAAGGCCTGGCCTCGACGGCGATCGTGTTACTGGGCTTCACGTTTTTCACTGCCACCATGTTTGCCGGTGGCAAGCTCGGCGTGGCGTTCAGTTTTAGCGAGATGATGGCGGTGATCATCGTCGGCAACTTGCTGCTGGGCCTCTACGCGGCGGGCCTGGGTTACATCGCCTTCAAGAGTGGCCTCAACTCGGTGCTGATGGGCCGGTTCTGCTTCGGCGAAGTCGGCAGCAAACTCAGCGACCTGATCCTCGGCTTCACCCAGATCGGCTGGTACGCCTGGGGCACCGCGACGGCGGCGGTGGTGATTGGCAAATATTTCGATCTTGATCAAGGCACGGTGCTGGGTTTGATGGTGCTGTTCGGCCTGATGTTCTGCGCCACGGCATATGTGGGCTATCGCGGACTGGAAATTCTCTCCTGCATCGCCGTGCCGGCGATGATGTTGCTGCTGTTGCTGTCGATGTGGGTGGCGACGGTGAAGGTCGGTGGTTTCGAGGGGTTGCTCAGCATCGTCCCGAGCGGCTCGATGGACTGGTCGACGGCGATCACGCTGGTGTTCGGCACCTTCGTCAGCGGCGCAACACAGGCGACCAACTGGACACGCTTCTCACGCTCGGCAAAAGTCGCCGTACTGGCCAGCCTGATCGGGTTCTTCATCGGCAACGGCCTGATGGTGCTGATCGGGGCCTACGGCGCCATCGTCTATCAGCAGCCGGATGTGGTTGAAGTCTTGCTGCTGCAAGGCTTCGCCATGGCGGCGATGGCGATGCTGTTGCTCAACATCTGGAGCACCCAGGACAACACCATCTACAACTTCGCCGTCGCCGGTTGCAACCTGCTGCGCACCGGGCGGCGCAAGACCGTGACCCTCGCCGGCGCGGTGATCGGCACCCTGCTCGCCCTGCTGGGCATGTACGACATGCTGGTGCCCTATCTGATTCTGCTCGGCACGGTGATCCCGCCGATTGGCGGGGTGATCATGGCTGACTTTTTCTACCGTTGGCGCGGGCGCTATCCACGGCTGGTCGACGCACAACTGCCAGCCTTCAACTGGCCGGGGCTTTGGGCTTACGCCGTCGGCACCGTGGCCGCGTTCAGTTCGCCATGGGTCGCGCCGCTGGTCGGCATTGCCGCTGCCGCGCTAACGTATGTCATCGTCACCGGCCTGCTCGGCGCCCGCCGCGCCAGCGCGCCACTACAAGACCTATAAAAAGGATTCGCCTGATGCACATCATCAACGCCCGATTGCGCCACAAGGAAGGTTTGCACCAACTGCAACTCGAAGACGGGTTGATCCGCAGCATCGCCCCCCAGACCGAAGCGCCGTCCCTGGGACCCGACGACCTCGACGCCGGCGGCAACCTGGTGGTGCCGCCCTTCGTCGAGCCGCACATTCACCTCGACGCCACCCTCACCGCTGGCGAGCCGCGCTGGAACATGAGCGGCACGCTGTTCGAAGGCATCGAGTGCTGGGGCGAGCGCAAGGTCACCATCACCGAAGAAGACACCAAGACCCGCGCCAAGAAAACCATTGAGGCACTGGCCGCCCACGGCATTCAACACGTACGCACCCACGTCGACGTCACCGACCCGCAACTCACTGCACTCAAGGCCATGCTCGAAGTGCGCGAAGAGAACCGGCACCTCATCGACCTGCAAATCGTCGCGTTCCCGCAGGAAGGCATCGAGTCATTCCGCAACGGTCGCGAGTTGATGGAAGAAGCCATCCGCATGGGCGCGGACGTGGTCGGCGGGATTCCACATTTTGAATACACCCGCGATCAGGGCGTCAGTTCGGTGAAGTTTCTGATGGACCTGGCCGAGCGCACCGGTTGTCTGGTCGACGTGCACTGCGACGAAACCGACGACCCGCACTCACGCTTTCTCGAAGTGCTTGCCGAAGAAGCGCGCAGCCGTGACATGGGCGCCCTCGTCACCGCCAGCCACACCACCGCGATGGGTTCCTACGACAACGCCTACTGCGCCAAACTGTTCCGCCTGCTCGGCCATTCCGGGATCAGTTTTGTTTCGTGCCCGACCGAAAGCATTCACCTGCAAGGCCGTTTCGACAACTTCCCCAAACGCCGGGGCGTGACCCGCGTCAACGAGTTGCTGGAGGCCGGCATGAACGTGTGCTTCGGCCAGGACTCGATCGTCGATCCGTGGTACCCACTGGGCAACGGCAACATCCTGCGCGTGCTTGAAGCGGGGCTGCACATCTGCCACATGCTCGGTTACCGCAACCTGCAAAGTGCGCTGGATCTGGTGACGGACAACAGCGCCAAAGCCATGCACCTGGGCGAGCGTTATGGCCTGGAACCAGGGCGCCCGGCGAACCTGTTGATCCTTTCGGCGGACAGTGATTACGAAGTGATTCGTAGCCAGGGTCTGCCGCTGTATTCGATTCGCGGCGCCAAGGTATTGATGAAGCGGCAGATGCCGGTGGTGGAATTCAGCGCCTGAGCGGCTGAAAAATGCCCTCGACTGCCCAGCAAAGCATGCTCTGTGCTGGGCTAGCTGATGGCACATCGCCAAGAAATATTTCGCATTACTTTCCCGGAGCCCCCATAGACCGGGGCCCTCACCGTATGTGCGCAACTTTTTGCGCAACTTTTTACGTTTAACATCCAGCTCCCATCTGCGTCCCCCTACACAGATGCACTACGCCCACGGATTACCGGCGCTGTCTCAAGGAGTCTGAGATGTTCAACCTGGCCAACGAAACCCACTTCAGTCTCAAGGTCGAAGACTACGTGGGCGACCTGCAAGTGCTGTCGTTTGTCGGCACCGAAGGCATCAGCCAGCCGTATCGTTTCGACCTCGAACTGGT
>NZ_JBIUWN010000086.1:0-21519 GCF_044743485.1 Pseudomonas sp. NPDC087614
CAGGTGAATAGTACGGCACGACCAGTCTCTTTCCGCCCCCGATATGCTTTTTTTGGAAAAACCGGAGAGGCGACAACTATCCTGACACCGGGGGGTAGAGGTACACTTTTTCGACTTTGGCGTCGGGTCGCATCATGGTGGGGCTGGCTCCGGAGAAAAACGGGAGCACAGCATCCGGCGTCAGGGGAACGCTTTGAATGTGTAGTTCATGGAGCGGTTACGATGCTCCGCGTAATCCAGCAGGGTCTGCCGATCAATCTGCCGTGCGTCATTAATTCCCGGGCCATCCTCCGACCGACACCAGCGTACAAACGCCAGCCAACGATCACTGTGTGCTTTGACCGTCCCGTAATGCCCGCCGCCAAACAGATCGCGTAGCGCCTGTGGCCCGGCATAACTCAGTTGCCGGCCATAGCCAAAATTGCGCCCGTCACGTTTACCTACCAGTGCCATGATCAAATTCCTGTCGAAGCCAAATCTTTGAAGCTTTCCCCACGTCATCCCGCCAAGAATGTTGAGTGTTATCAGGGATCAAGGCCCCTGCGACCTGTGAGGGTTGTCCACTAACGCGGGACTGGCGGCTCTTTACGACCGGGAGCTTGGGCATCTCATGATCTGGCCTCCTGAACACCGATACCGGTGGGCGGGTGGAGACTGCATTGGCTGACGAGGCCAATGCCACGAGATCCTGAGTCGGGTGAAGGCAGTGATGCGATGACCGGGGCATGCCTGACTGTCAGTCAGGTGCAGTCCATTCCATGGTCTGCGGCACCATCATCTGCATCGCTGTTGCCGGTGACTTCGGTGTTTGTCACGCCGATTGTCACGAGGGGAAATGCCGCAAAGCCTTGTACGAGTTGGGCTGCAGCAGCGGTAGGAGCGCCCGTCTCTTTCCGGAAGAAAGAGACGGGCGCAGGTTGGCGCAATGAAATGGCCAAGCGGATAGGTTGCTGCAGGGCAGCTATGAAAGAGGATGAGTTGCCGCAGTGGGCACGCTGGTAAAAGTAGGCATCCATCACATCGCTGTGACCGTGCGAGCCGCCGGATGCTAATCGCCTATTGGACAGCCATCAAGGACTGTATCGCTTGAGGGGGCTACTTCGGTTGCGTTCATTGGCAACCTTTTCTATGCGGTATTAGCAGCTATTTCAGCTGTATTGTTGTTCATAAAGAGCAATGAGATGGCTACGATTGGTGTCATCGATTGGCCAAGGCGCATGAATCTCGACCAGGTCAAATTCCATTTGTTCAGATTTGGCTAGCTCAACGATTTCTTCGTCTGAAAGCTCTGCATATTCGGGCCATTGGTCGATGAGTTTCCGCGCATTTGCTACGGTATTTTCCTCAGTCTCGCCAACGAAGAGCTCTTCGATTTGAGTCATCCCGTAGGTAATCATGTAGAAGCTCATTGGTTCTCCAGCGGTAACGGTCCAGTGGGTAGAAAGTAGTCATTTCCCTGTTCTGAAGTTCAGAATCAGGGCGCGGGTTACCTTTTACCGACAATTCCAGGTGGTTAGAAGCGTTGGCCTAAAACGCGAAACATCTGGAAAACAAAAAAGGCCCACCTTTCGGTGAGCCTCTCTCGGTGTTGCGTATGGTGCCGGCACCAGACGAACGGTATGTTTCGGCGAGAGTAGGTTTTTCGGGCATCTGGAGTTCGCTGGAAAATTCGGCGTACCCCAACTAGTAACTATAAATAAATCAGCTAGTTATGGCATTCAGTGGAATCGAATCCGGATTCAGCAACTTTCGGGACATTTGTGCAATTTGTACGCAAGTCGTTCAACGTCGACTATGTAAATCAAGTTTTCTAACTTCTATGGCGTCCGAGGCTCCACCGGCTTCCCATGAAGGGGGGCGTGTTCTTCTGCCCCGAGATGGCCAAATCGCTGTGTAACCCGCCTTCCTCGCTAATGAAGGAAGTGTCGCTACGCTTGCTCCAGTGTCGAACGTTACTTGGAGTGATGATGGCCTTATGCCGTTCATGACTAACGTTCAGCATTTTCATACGTTATGCTGTCAAAAAATTTGGTACGGCGGGGATATGACGGAGGCTCAGATCAAGGAAGCGATCTCGAAGGAATTTCTTCGAATCCTCGCTAACGGGCACGGATTTAAGGTTACGGAGCCCCCGCTTGACCATGGAGTAGACATGGTTGTCTGCCCTGTTACAGTGCGGCGCACTCCCCAGGGGGGGATGCGTTATCTTGACTCCCCCTACAAGCTAGATTTTCAGCTCAAGGCAACTACATCTGCTGGAGTCACGGACGATGGCGATCAGATCAGGTTTGATCTCGAATCCAAGACCTACAATGATCTCGTCGCCCGACGACCTCAGTTTTTGCCTATGCACCTAATCCTCGTAGTGCTCGATTCAGCCCCACCGGACTGTATAGCTATAGACGAGTTCCAATTGTCTGTTGCTGGAAGCGCATACTGGTACCTACCAGATGAGGGGGTTACTGAGACCGAGAACACGCACCAAATTAGGATTTCGATTCCGAAGGCCAATCGTCTTGGGCTCGGTTTCGTCCGATCTTGCTACGAACAGCTGGGGATAGAGGTATGAGTCATAGATCTGAAGACCTGTCTATCCTCGCCGAAAAGCTCCAGACTTTTCTCACCGCCTCAGGATGGGTAGAAGGGCGCCAAGCCAAGGGACTTCGTTTTTTTTATCCACCGGCTGCCCTTGGGATCGAGGGGAAGTATTCCATCGCGCTACCCGATGACTCATCCAAGCCTGGTGTTGATACTCTTTTGCATGCAGCTGCTGACTCTCTACTGGATTTGTATGGTTACAGCCGCTTCGGCGAAATGGTTGAGAGCGCCGCTTCAAATGCAGATTCAAGTCCTGCTCGTATCTCAACACGATTCGTGGATTCGTCTACTCGGTGGGGTGCGATGCCGCTTTTGGCGTTTGGGGAGTTTTTGAATCATATGGGAGCAGGGTTATATGAAGGCGCCAAATTTAAGCTGGGTGGGGATAATAACTCTAATCGAGTAACAGCCAATACTTTCGCAAACGAATGTCTTTTGCTTCAAACTAAAGTCGGTAGTTTCATTGCTAGCATCGAGGTGCCGCGAACAACGCTCCGGCAGGCAGATTTATTCGGGCACGAGGCGATTGACTCGAATAAAGTTTGTTCGTCATTATTTTCGGCTATTGAATTCCTGAATGCTCGAGTACTCAACGATACAGAGTCCTTATACACCGAAGAGTCACTGGCGGATGCCATTTCACTATTTGATGTGGAACTGTTGGAAGCCTTATCGAAGATGATTTTAGGGCCTGGTATGGATACCATTGAGTTTTCTTTAGAAACAGGAGCTTCTATACGGACCTCTTCTACCGGTTGGATCACCGAAGATAAGATTACACGGTTAAAGGACTATGTCGCCTTTATCAAGAAGCACTTCCGGGGGGAAGATAATATAACGGTGACTGGCTCCATAGTCGAGCTTCGCTCGCGCGATCCTGAAGGTAATAGGAACTATATTCGGGTAGTCACAGACTTCCAGGGAGAACGAACTTTTATGTCTGCGATATTGACTAATGAACAGTATCAACGTGCTGTAGATGCCCACCGTACCAAGCGATCGGTGACCATTCGCGGTAACGGAATGCGATTGAAAACTCAGATTCGCATTACGAATGTAGCGGATTTTACTGCATAGCGGTTAAGCTGAGGCTGTGCTGACTTCAAAAATTTAGCCGCAAGCCGTTATATGTTATGCCTCTGGTAATCTATTTATAATTAATCATTACATTTAAAAATATTATATTTGGTGAGATAGATGCCTGTACCAGTGAATACGCAATTGGCGGCGCTGCCGGCGATGCTTCCAGCGATGATCGCGGCGTACAACACACCGAACTCACGTACTGCTAACTATAATATTACATATGGAAACTTTATAGTTGGCAGAACACAAGGGATTGCTACCCATGGAAACCTCGCAAACTGGATTAAAAATGGGAGCGCCGCTGCGGAAATTCATAATCTACTGACCGCCTTTGGCATGAGCGCACAACGTTCGATTCTCGTCACTCTTCCAGTGCTACATGGGGTTCTAAATGGACTTCCTGCTGGGATCCTAAACTGGATACAAAATATCTCACTTCCACTGCCAACATCGCCTTGCACCATTATCAACTCCTCGACACATTCTACTTTATCAGTGGAGTTGCAGGACCTCTTTAACGTATTGGCCGCGCCGGGCTCAGTGACCTTGAGTGGCGGCTTTGTTGCAGCGAGCAAGACATTACATTGCTTGTTTCCAGATTTGGCCCCTATGATTGATGGGAGACACTCCGGGCTCTCGTACTTTCACATATCCCGAGCTACATATTTACCTCCACTCGGTTTGCGTACGTGGGACCAATGGAATGGCACTTTGCTTCTTGGCATACCAAATCCGAGCCCGCGGGGAGCCGGGCGAGCAAATTGGGACTCTGCAAGATTCGTTGCGGCTATAGGTATTAATCAGCATATTTATGAGATTTGGCGAAGTAACAACCATAATCCAAATCTGTGGGATTTTCTGGCACTAGACTCTACGCGTGGGACGACCGGAATACCACGAATCGTGGACAAATTACTGTGGTAACGGGCTAACTATTCATTACAGATGAGTTCTACGCTGAGTAGGTGGTAAAACTTATTGCCGGTCATTAGCGAAAGACTTTTTGGGAGGTCTGATTCGTTTCACGCTGGCTGCAGCGGTTCGACGTTCGAAACCTGATCTTGCTCGTTATTTCGGCGGTACAATTAACCTCGCAGGGTGGGCGAACCAAATAACAAAAACAACAAGGCCGGGATCATCCTGGCCTTGTCGCTATTAAAATATTCGCTTTTTTTAATACCCTCGACGAATCTTCGTCTTGAGTTCCGAGTGAAATTTGTCAGCGTTGCTCTTGTTTGTTTTATGGAGTGATTCGCTGCCCGTGATCGATTCAAGGCTTATCGAGCGTTCGGAGTTGAGTTCGCTTTTATAGGATTCGATGAATAAGTCGATATCTGTGGCCTTGGTCATTTTTGGCCACTTTTCAAGGTACTCGGGAAGCTCAGTTCCTCCAGTTTTGAAGGAGCAGATTCGTCGATTGCTGATTGTAGCCTCACCAATTTCAAATGGCACCCACCACGACAGTGCGGTTCTCTCCGAAACGACGGCGAGCAAATGTGTGCATTGGGTGATGTTACGGGTAATAACAGCTGTGATGTCTTCGGTGGATTGAGATTCAGCATCCAATACGTCTAAGTAGGTATTGATGTTTGCTTTTTTCAGTCGACTATTTATTTCTATGGCTTGGTCACGGTCGGTGTGGCGGTAGCTGATAAATACAGGCATCAGAAATGTCCTTTGATTGCAAGTTCTCGGTAATAGGCTCCTAGGGCAGTAAGACGACAGCCGGTGGAGTTGATTGCGGCGTAATACATGTGCTCAGCGCTCACTGGCTCTATCAAGCTGTGGCGATTACACTTTTGCAACTGAGCGAAGACGTCGCCTTTGTCAGAGTCGAACACTGCGGTTTCAGTAGGTTCGTAACTAGGGTCTAAGGGAAACTCAAAGCTTGCATCGGGAAACCAGTCGGGTAGTTTGCGCAGTATTTCCTCGGAAATTAGAGGTGCGACTTCTCGCAACGCAATAAATTGCGATACGTTGGTTTTGAAGACGGGCCGCTGTTCCCAAGCTCCAAGTGCATTGTCGACAAACGAGTAGACGCTACCAGGTGTGACCTTGCCGAGAACGTTAGCAGCTCCCCCGTGTAACGCCTGCAGAAGTAGGCCGGTGAATACGCCATGGCTGTTTTTCTCCAGCGCAGGCTCTGTTTTTTTGCAGGCTGTGAGGATAGTGATTCCTTCGCTCAACATGCTAGCTCCGCCCCTTAGAGCGCGACTATCTCCTGCACCACCGGCCTCGCAACAGTCCAGTATGATTATTTTGTTTTCAATCTGCGTGGCATCATGTGCCCACTTCAAAATGTCGCTGACTCGTAGACCGTCACCTCCTATTTTGTAGTCCTGCGGTATAAGCATCCCCTCATCAATATCCGTATCAAATTGACCATGCCCGGCGAAATACAATAACGCGACATCGCATTTTCCAGAAAATAGACTACGAATATTGTCTTTGAGTAACGTCAGACTCACGTCTTCTTCAGCCGAGGTCAAAATTTTATTGCTGAAGTTTGGTCGCCCACTGGAATGACGCTCCAGTACAGAAGCCATCGCCATGGCATCGTTGTTACAGCCGCTGAGTTTGGAAACATGGCTGTAGTTATTTATTCCGACAAACAGGCCTTTACGCATAGCTCGCCCTCCTTGTGCGTACAAATGGAATCTAAAGTAACCTAAGCTATCGATAGCTTATTAAAGGTCGCTTTACAAACCTAGAAGCAGCTTCTCTTAGAAGAAAGTTTATTTTGCGAGATTAGTGCCAAATGGTATTAAGATATTGGATGCTTCATCAAAGTCGCTAGTAATGGTTAGCTGTGACTTTGGGATCATCATCTGCGTGGTAATCATTTTTACTAGGTTGTCGTATCTGATTGGGTGAGCAGTAATATCTTCGTAGCTTTTGTTGAAAGTGAGATTAATGATATTGGTGCCTTCGAAAAAAATCCCAGTGATCAGTTGTTCACCTGAGTCGAGCTGCTTCGATTTAATGTCGATGCTGATCTGTCTGGGCTTTCCAGGTATGACATAAAATCGATTTTGGTACGTAATTAGCACGTCTGATATAAGCTCAAAGCTAGAGGCAAGAGACTCAATTTTTCGCAACTCAAAAAGCTGATCGAACTTTGATGTCTTAAATGCTTCTCTGATCTCACCTTTTGAATTGAAAAACACTTCAAATAGCATCCCGTCCAATATGGCTTTTCTGTTTTCCTGGGAAAGTTCCGAAGTTTTGTTATTAAAATCAACTATGTAATTGATTGCGTCGTTCGCCGAGCCACATGCGGCTTGATAGATGTTTCTGCCCAAAACGAACAGCGTGTTTATATCCGATGATTCAAGCCTTTCCTTAGTGAGCTTGGCAATGGCAGGATTTTGAGTATACCAATTCCTGGATTTTAAGTCGCGAATACATTCGGCAATTAATGTTCCAGCCTGAGGAGTGAACGTTGAGTCCGCGATAGCTGCTGCGCTATAGATTGTAAGTCGTCGCCCAGCGCTAATGTTAAAGAAAAAATCACCAGAAAGGGAAGTGTGCTCCCATGATGTCTGTTTGTTGGTCGTGGTGACGCTTAGCGTATTTCGAACTCGTTTGAAAAGATCTTCAACGGAAATATCTAGGGTGTTGATGTGCTTAAGGAGCGCCTCGGTGTAACTCCCATTACGATTTGGACCGTCTGCCGCCACTTCGCCTGGCGACGTGGCAAATGCGATCAGCGTTCCTTTCGGAGTATATACCGAGGCCAGCCCAGACAATTCAGGCCCACGATTCCAAGCTCGCACAAAAGGGTTGTTGCGACATGCATCCAAAATTATAAAATTTGTTGGATTTGAACAGTCATCCATAACTTCTATAAGCCGATTCAAAGCAAACGATGTGTGTTTTACTGAAATTTCATCCGAGAAGCTTGTATCGGTAGTAATTAGGTAGTTTTCGCCTTTTATCTGAATGCCGTGACCTGCAAAATAAAATAGCCCTACATCATTACTATTAAGATTATCCTTAAAGTTTTGTATGGATCTATCTATATCTTCAGCTGTGCAATCGGTCTTTAATATTACTGAAAAATCCAGAGTTTCAAGTGCTGAGGCCATATCGATGGCGTCATGCGTAGCGTTAGCTAAAGCTCCACCGTTAGGGTAGTTTGAAATTCCAATTACAAGTGCCGTCAAACGCCGTTTCATCCAGATTCTTCCTTGATTGGGTGGAGCCGCTCTGCGAAATGCTACTATTTTGACATCATTGTGTACAACGAATTGATAAGCTCATCCGCTTCACGTGTTCGTGATTTTGACCTTATGGCACTGAGCAGTGGACACTGTTGCGCCGCATTCCCAGCGTCTTACCCGGGCTCGGTACTTTCACATACAGATCACCGTGAAGCGTGGCCATGGTCCGACTCACACGGGATAACCGGTTTTGCGCAGTGGATGCCGATAGCACCTTGTTCAACTAGCTGGCGCAGATGCTCGGCGAAGTCCAACAACGTCTGCCGATCAATCTGTCGCGCATCGTTGGCGCCTGGCCCATCCTCCGACCGACACCAGGGTACAAACGCCTCCCAGCGGTCACTGTACGTCTTGACCGTGCCGTAATGTCCGCCGCCAAATAGACCTTTCAGCGCTTGCGGCCCGGCATAGCTCAGTTGTCGACCATAGCTAAAATTGCCGCCATCTCGCCTGTCGACCAATGCCATGATCCAACTCCTCTCGTTAAAGCCTTTCCCCCACGTTATCCCGCCAAGAATGCTGAGTGTTATCAGGGATCAAGGCCCCTGCGACCTGTGAGGGTTGTCCGCTAACGCTGGACTGGTGGTTCCTTACGACCGGTTGAATCCACAGCTAAAAGCCGTAATTCAATGTGCGTACGAAAACAGGGACTAATCAGATTGCGCACGAGACAGGTGCCGCTAGCAAAATTTGTTGGAGTCAGGTATTACGAGAAACCCGCATGATGCCGGATCAAGGGATGGAGCAGATATGCCTATTTTTGTAAGCTACTCACACGTAGATAAAGAAAAAGTAGATTTAATAGCAGGGCACCTGCTCAGGAAACGAACAAACGTGTGGATCGACAGGTGGGAGCTCAAGGCTGGCGATTCGATAATTAGCAGAGTTCAAGAAGCAATCGAGGGGGCAAGTGCTCTTTTGATAATTTTGTCTAAAGCATCAGTTGAGTCAGAGTGGTGCAAAAGAGAACTAACGGCAGGTTTGTTTAGGGAGCTCGATGAGAAGCGTGTAGTAACGATTCCTGTTCTTTTAGATGATTGCAAGATACCCTTATTTTTGCGCGACAAGCTACATGCGGACTTTAGAGCTGACTTCGACTCGGGAATGTATGCGCTTCTTGAGTCTGTAGCTCAACACTCCAATCCCGACCAAAGTCGATTGGAGGATGCTGAAGGTTTCTTAGATTGGTCTTGTGATTACGGCGTCCTGAATGGAAAATACTTCGTTAATTATTATTTGATGCAAAGTTCGGAACACTTGGAAATGTCGTTTATCACTGAAATTCAATGCATATATAACGAGATCTCTACCCGTCGTCAAATGCGCTACGTAGATGCAGATGTGGGTTGGATGGGGCGTACAACAAATGCAATTATGTTGCTGGACTTCGCTGAAAAAGCAGAGAGTGAAATGTTTTTGATTCTCGACAGCCCTGCACCTCAAACCAAAAATTTTACATTCTCAGATGCCAAAACAGGTGCGAGCACGGAGGTCTTAGTCAAGTCTCGCAAAATGGGGAACGATAACGGTAAAGATCAGCTTATCAATATCACTGACTATTTTAGACGCATCTTTAGCTATGTCGCCCAAACAGAAAAAAAACCTACAAAAGAAGAACTGGAGAAATTTAAGTCTATCCAAGTTACTCCGATTTAACCTTGCTCTTGGGTCATATGGCGGGGTACTCATGACGCTTTAAACGTCACGCCTCAACGATCGATGAACCGCAGTCGACAATGACGGTTCGACTCGTAGCGTAGCTAAAGTGCGCTGATTCAGTTGCGCTCTAGGTTGCAATCTCTGAACCTTCTGTTTTGACCAATTGCATCATCCCACGCAGGATGAGCGTTATTGCTTGGTCGATGTGCGGGGTATATGCGAGCGTTGCATTTTCCTCGTCGGTCAATCCGTTGTTAAGGTTCGCAGCAGTGAACGCTGCGAACTCAGGGCGATGAGCCCATGCAGGATTGGATGTGGGGCGAGGTTGTATTAGACCTAAGGTCTCGGCGATATCGCGAGTGCACCCTCCAAAACCACCGATCAGGAAAATCGCCTTGCCAGCCTTCAACGAAAGAAGCGCCTCTTCGGCAATACCCGGCATGGTCCCCTTGTAGTCCTCTACCCGACCACCAACAACGATTCTTGCGTCGGAGTCCGACATCATGGTGATACGCATAGACGTAAGCCCATCTGCCCACTCTTGCTCTGTGGGTACTTGAGACGGAAGGCCGCGACGCTCCTCAATGGGTAGCCCGCTACCGTCAATTCGAAGGCAAGCGAGTTCAGCAGAATCTTCAACTTCAGCGATTTGCGTTTCCAGTTCGGCAACTGGTTGAAGGATGTGGACTGGCCAAGCGAGATAGTTCGTGACTCCGGTACGGCTATCGCCCTCGTCAGCGTCTCGACGATGCCGGGCAACAAGTTCGAATAGTAGGTCGCTGAATCCATGCTGTCGTAGATCCCCTCCATAGATCAGCCTCGCCCCGAGCGCGAGCAAATGACGAGCTATTTCGGCCATGGCATCTCGCAGATGTTCGTCACCCAGGCCTAAGGCGGGCATGTCTGGGCTTTCCGAAATGGAGATCGCAATGGTCTTCTGCCCAAGAACCTCTTGGTAGCTCATCGCACAGCCCCCGCTTTCCATTCCGTCAGGCTTCGTAGCTGAACCCGTGGAGATATCTCTGCGAACAGCCGCTCTTCTTCTGCACTGAGTGGTGGATCCGGATAAACAATCATCGGATTTGTTACATCCGCCTCGGATGGCAGGCTCGCAAGTGAAATAAGCTCTGGTGGTCTGGGCACGAAAATGACTGCGGGATCGAGGTGTTCGTCCGCTAGCTCAAGCGCAATACGGCAACGCCATAGGAAGTTTTTCAGAACCTCGTCAAGCAGCCGGGCAATTACGAAGTCAATGCGATCGGCACCGCCTGGTTCCAGTCGGACCACCGGGACGTTGCCCATATAGGGGAAGCCGCGCTCGTCGATGTCGCTAATGCTATTGGCTACAACAAGAGGTACGTGCCAGCGCTTTGCCTCAATAATTTCTTTGCGACACCATTCACGTGACGAGTACGAATCAGTGTGGATGGCGACCATCGCGCTCACGCGTACCTTGTGGAGCAGTACTTTCTGAAAATGAAGGCCTGCTGGAATGTCGTAGACATCGAAGAAGCTGTCCATTCCTGGTGTGTTGTAGAGCCTGCTTCGGATGTTTTGGGCAATCTTCTCGCCATGCTGGTCGTGTTTTGAATGGCTAAGGAATATTTGTACCTTCTTTAGGTAGGCCTCAAGTGCCTCCTCTTCCTCTTCGGGACGCGTGAGGTGCTCCAGGTAATGCCGTAACAAACGGCAAAATGCGTATGTCAATGTAGCAGTCAATCGACGGCCACGTTCGGCAAGTTCCCCCTCCCAGCGCGCCCAAAGCAACGCTTGTTCATCAGTTCCTAGGCGCCCTAGCACACCGTTATCAATTTCGACGGGAAAGACCCTCGTTCCTAACCCTGCTTCCTCAGTACGATTACAGAGTTCTTGGACATAATCGGTCCAAGCAACATCGCCGACGAGGTTGTTGTCTGCGAGGACTACAATGGCCGCAGTGTTCGAATCCGCGAGGTCAATCGGCAGAGGTTGGCTGGATTCCGGTGCCACAACATATCGGTAAATAACGCTGAGCCCAGTACCTCCCGCGATATTCTCGTACAGCTTTCGACGAAAATGTTGTCGAAGGATCTCAGCAATGACAGGGCCGTCGGCAAAAGTCGGGTGCCAGACGACATACACCACCAGGAAAGGACGGGTCGATTCAGTCATTTGAACTCACCCATTGCGAACACGGCGCGTTCGAGTGTTATCGATGAGCGTAAGACTTCGGTTTTTTGCCTCGGCAATGTAGCCCTCCAGATTCGCCGTGCTGGCCGTAATCTGTGCCCATGTAAGCCACGATGCGAAGCCGGACCGGATATTGTCGTGAAGCCGATCAGGGACAATGACATGCTGATTGTCCGTAGTCATTCGAGCGGTCGGCAAACGCACACCAATAAGGGCGTGTTTTTTTTCCAGCGTTGCCGCGATTTCCCAATCGATGTACTTCCGCTTTGGGCTTTCTGCCCCAACGAGCACAATTGTACAAGAGGTGCCGGTGATATGATTTTCCCGAATACGGCGCATCACGTAATTGACGTCATCGCTATCGATGCTGCGTTCAAGGGAGTTGTCGTAAATAACGTCGTAGGTATCGTGAAACGCGTTTGAAAAAGCGTTGTAGTAGGCCTGATCACCGTGGTGATGGTAACTGACGAATACTTTGTGTTTCACCGGTGCACCGAAAATCCCATAACTCATTAGCTTTCCTTGGCAATTGCCGTCGATGGTGAAATGCGATTTCGCACGTTATTCCCCCGTGTTCAGGTTGTCCAGCATGAGAGCTTATGTCGTTTCTGCGCAGGTGCTGCCGCTGTTATTGTCATTTTCCCCCCGCTTGGCAACGGTCAGTCTGAATCGCCCTTAATTTCCTAAACGTATTTGGCTGGCTGCTTTTGGCCGTTTTCTGACTTCGTTTAGCGGTTGAACTGCCAGGGTTTTCCTAAGCGATAAGTAAGTAAATGCATGGTCAGCAAATAGTAATAGCGCGTCGATTCAGTGTGCTGGTTTAGGTGGCGATTCAAAAACCACGCAAGGTGTTTTCTCTGCCAAGTCCATGGATTGTCGCGTTGCCAGCGATCAGCGATTGCTGCTTGGATAGTCTTTGCCTGACGAAGGTGGCGTTGGCGTGTGGTATGCGACCCGGTCAGGACACCTGATAGGAACAGCTCCATATCGAATGCCGTGCTCATGCTCGACCACCAATGTAAGCCGACACCACGTCGATACGGCCGTGTCCGAGTTCATAGCTGATTTGCACTCGGGCCTTCTGATCGAGGCGTCGGTCGAGTTGGTGGCAATGGCCATTGTTGATAGGCGCGGGATGCTGTGTGATTTGCTCATAGCGTTCGCATGCAAAGGCCGCCCGTAATTCATGAAAGCCTTTGAGGTTGTGCTTATGGAGGAGGTCTCGTGCGGCGCGGACGATTTCCCGTTGGAAATCGAAGTAGCTTTCGTTTGGCGCAAGCAGGTTGTGGCTACCGTCGAGTGAGACCTGTTCCGCAAACCTCAGCGCTTCGCGAATATGATCATCCACCGCAATCCAGCGAGGTGCCGAGGCACCTGAGCGGCCACCTTTGGTGCCGTCCTGGATATTGATCTTGCCGAATTGTTCAGCTTCACGCTTTAGGCGCGGAAGGTTGGCCAAAATGGTCTCGCGCAATCGCATGCCAGTGGCTCGCGCCAACTGCACGATGGCCGCGGGGCGCGACATTTGGTGTTCGCAGAGCGCGTCGACGATCTGCTTCACGTGTTCGGGGTCTTGGCCTTGCGGCACCGATTGACGAACACTGGTGCGCTGCATTCCCAACGCCTTACTCGGGCTCGGCACTTTCACATACTGATCACCGCGAAGCGCGGCCATGGTCCGATTCACACTGGACAACCGGTTTTGCGCAGTGGCGATGGCCAGCTCACCTTGTTCAACTTGTTGGCGCAGATGTCCGGCGTAGTCCAGCAAGGTCTGGCAATTAATCTGACGCGCATTGTTAAACCCCGGCCCTTCCTCCGACCGACACCAGCGTACAAACGCCTGCCAGCGATCACTGTGAGCCTTGACCGTGCCGTAATGCCCGCCGCCGAATAGATCGCGCAACGCCTGCGGTCCGGCATAGTTCAGTTGCCGGCCATAGCCAAAATTGCGCCCATCACGTTTACCTACCAGTGCCATGATCAAACTCCTCTCGAAGCCAAAACTTTTAAAACTTTCCCCACGTCATCCCGCCAAGAATGTTGAGTGTTATCAGGGATCAAGGCCCCTGCGACCTGTGAGGGTTGTCCACTAACGCGGGACTGACGACTCCTTACGACCGGGAGTTTGGGCATCTCATGATCTGGCCTCCTGAACACTTCCGAAGAAGTGGGCGGGTGGAAGCTGCATTGGCTGACGAGACCGACGCCGCGAGATCCTGAGTCGGGTGAAGGCAGTGACGCGATGACCGGGGCATGCCTGACTGTCAGTCAGGTGCGGTCCATTCCGTGGGCTGCGGCACCATCATCTGCATCGCTGTTGCTGGTGACTTCGGTGTTTGTCACGCCGATTGTCACTAGGGGGAATGCCGCAAAGCCTTTTACGAGTTGGGCTGCAGCAGCGGTTGGAGCGCCCGTCTCTTTCCGGGAGAAAGAGACGGGCGCAGGTTGGCGCAGTGAAATGGCCAAGCGGAAAGGTTGCTGCAGGGCAGCTGGGTAGGGGATGTATTTGCCGCAATGGCAACGTTCTGAAGTAGGCATCCATCACTCGGTGAGTGACCGTGCGAGCCGCCGGACGCTAATCGCACTTTGGGAGAACCACCACAATGTGGCGTAGCCTTAAAGGTTCTGGCTACCTGGGTTGCTGTCAACGACAGCGCTTGCCCGATCTTTTCTACGCCTGTGGATAATTTGGGTCAAGGCTCGAATTTTCGGGAACTCTGCGGCTGTGGATGAAATTATCCACCGGTGGAAATCCGTGGTTTTCCACAGACAGTTGCGTGGGCTTTAGATTTTATAAGTGAGGTCCATCCAAGCAGGGCGGCTTTGCAGCCCCGCTTGGATGGACCCGCGTGGAAGGGCGGACTGCGGTGATCTCATTGGCTTACCCACGTTTGGATGCGCCACGGCTATTTTGTAGGGCGGTGATGTTGTCGCCGACGGGGTGAGCGAATTCGTGGGGCGTCACATGCCCATGGCGGTTGGCGTCGATGTAGTTGCTCCACCACGCCATGATCAGCCGGCGCTGCTCCAGAAATTCAGCTTTGTGGATATACGCGGCGCGCACGCGGTTGCGTTCCTTGTGGCTCATTTGTCTTTCGATGGCTGCGTCGGTCCACAACCCGGACTCCAGCAGGGCGCTACAGGCCATGGTCCTGAAGCCGTGGCCGCACACGTCCTTGCTGGTGTCATAGCCGACGTTGCGGAGCATGGTGTTCACCGTGTTCTCGGACATAGGCTTCCAGTACTTGTGGTCGCCCGATAGCACCAACTCTGAAAAGCGACTGAGGCTGCGCAGGCGCTCCAGTATTTCGATGACCTGTGGCGATAGCGGAACCATTTGAATGTCGCCATTCATCTTGGTCCCTCGTGTGGAGTTGCGTACCCCTTCAATCGGTGTGCGCGTATCGGGGATTTCCCACATGGCGCGTTGGAGGTCGAACTCACTCCATCGAGCGAAGCGCAGTTCGCTGGAGCGGACGAAAACATGCAACGTCAACAGGACGGCGAGGCGCGTCAGCTCGCGGCCGTTGTAGTTGTCGATCCGGTGTAGCAGTTCGGGTAGGCGGTTGAGGGAGAGGGCCGGGCGGTGGACTGTGCGCGGGGCGTGAATCGAGCCTGCCAGATCCAGTGCAGGATTCATGGTGATCTGCCGAGCCCTTTTGGCCCCGCGCATGATGGTGGATAAGTAGTTCTGTACCCTTAACGCCACATCCATGGTGCCGCGTTCCTTAATGCGCTGGGTGATCTCTAGCAGGTCGTGGGTATCGAGTTCAGCGATGGGTCGTTGGCCGATTAGCGGGAAGACGTGGGTGCGCAGTCGGCTCATTACGGTTTTCGCGTGGCCTTCGGTCCAGCGGCGGGACATATCAGCGTGCCACTCCAGGGCGACGGTTTCGAAAAGCAGTGCCGCCCGCTGGGCTACGATCTTGGCCTTCTTCTTTTCTTCCATTGGGTCGAGGTTGTCGAGCAGCAGCGCCTTGGCTTCGTCTCGCTTACGTCGTGCGACGGAAAGGGTAACGATGGGGTAATTGCCGATGATGAGCGTACCTTCCTTGCCGCTGGGCTTGGTGTACTTCAAGCGCCAGGTCTTCACGCCATTGGGTTTGACGAAAAGGTACATGCCGCCACCGTCGAACAGTTTGTAGGCGCGCTCGCGGGTTTTGGCCGTGCGGCATTGCAGGTCGCTGAGAGGGATCGCTAGACGTGGCATAGGGGTACGCGCTCCTGACCGGAAAATCGCAGTACCCCTAACATACCCTCGGGGAAGGGGGATTTTGTTGGATCCCGACAGAGGGTTCTGGAACGAAAAAACCCGCCAAAGGGCGGGTTTTCGGGGCTTCCAGAGCATTCAGTAGAATGCAATGGAGCCTAATGTGGTGCCGGCACCAGGAGTCGAACCCGGGACCTACTGATTACAAGTCAGTTGCTCTACCAACTGAGCTATACCGGCGTGTGGGCGACGATTATAGCGACTGGGAAGATCCTGTAAACCCCTGAATTCAGACTATTTTTGCATTCGCTCGAATCAAGCCCTGCGCAGCACATTTCGCAGCGTTTGCACCGCCTTCACTGTGCGGCTGTTTTGCAGGGCCGACAGTTGTGCTTCGGCCTGTTCGGCGCGTTGCAGAGCGTTGGCCAGTTGTTGGGCGGTGTCGAGTTCGCTGGCGCTGATCGGGTGTGCGAAGGCGTGGCCTTTGCACAGTTGGAAGTTGTCGAGGTTGCACGGCGGGATGTCGAAGGCGGGTTTGAGCTTGAGGTATTCGTCGGCGAGGAACCAGGTGTTGAGGCCGTCGAACAGGATCGCTTGATAACCGGCGTCGGTGACCAGCGGTTCCCAGGTGTGGTCGCGTTGCCATGGAGTTTCGATGACGATGATCCAAGGTCGCAAGCGCGTGAAGTCCATGCCGCGCAGGACGCTCTCTTCGTGGCCTTCGACGTCGATTTTCAAAAAGTGGATTGGCCGGTCGGCGGCATATTGTTCGCAGATCGATGTGAGGGTGCGCGACTTTACGGTGAGGTTGCGCACGTCCATGCCCTGATCTTTGTATTGCTGGGCGATCGCCGGGTCGGCGGTGGACAGGCCGGTGTCGGGGATGGCGTAGAAGGTCATTTCGCCGGGCTGATCGCTGGCGATGCATTGCACATTGAGGTCGCGCGGACGCTGCTGGCAGAGGGCGTCGTAGTAGTTCTGCATCGGTTCGACGTTCACGCCTTGCCAGCCGTGATCGTAGAAGGCTTTGGTGACCGAGTCGTGATTCGGGTCGTTGGCACCGACATCGATATAGAAGCCCTGTTCGACTTGCTTGAGAGCACGCCACAAGCGGACGTCTTCGAAATTCTGTGCATAAGAAATGAACGTCACGGTCGCTTCCTGTCGGTTTGATTTGTGCTTGTCGGGACGCGTGCTGGCGGCACGTTGTGGCCTTGTATAGCAAGGCTGACAGGACGCCGCAATGATTCGCGGCTAACGGGGGAATTTCGGCGGTTATGTCGTTTTGATTGGCGGCTTATGCACAACTGGCTGGCCTGAAACCGTGCTTAGGCGGATTTTTGTGGACGCGTTCTCATTTTGTTCGCAAATCCCTGTTTTATCAGTTTTTTATTAATGTGAACAAAAAATGACCAGGGTGGTTAATGCCCCGAAACAGCCGTAATTATTGGATCCGAACGAAATTCATCAACAGAGTTATCCACAGGGCGGCGATGAATTATTCGCGTTCGGCCAATAGCAGCAGGTTCCGAGGGGTGAGGGGTGTTTCGCAGAAACTGCCAAGGCGTACGGCGTAGCCCTGTTCGACGAGGAAGAGTGCCCGATCCAGAGTCAGCCATAGCTCCAGCGGCCGTCGGAATAATCCGCGCAACAACTCCAGGTTGCGAACTTCGGCCAACCGCTGCCAACCGGCAGCTTCCAGTGCCGACCAATCGGGCGTACCGACTGTGGATAACTGTTTGAGAGCGGCCAGATCGCGACAGTAATCGGCGAACGGTTTATCCAGCCAGGCACTGGGTAGCGAAGGTGTCGGCCAATATTCGTCGAGGCCGCGCAATTGCCGTTGCAGCAGGTCGAACGCCAGTCGTCGGGCCATGGAGGTGTCGCGCTGACGTCGCACTCGCGCGCCGGCCGTGACGGTTTCGCTCATTGGCAGGGCCAGATCTTCCTGCGACAGCTGTAGAGCGGATTTCAAACCGGCGCAGGACAATGCCTGATAGGTGGCGCGATTGATCCGGTTGTAACAGCACGGGGCGATGGCCAGTTGTTTGCAGCCGCTGGCGGAGGCGAGTTGCATCAGGCGCACATGCAGATCGCCGCAGGCGTGTAAGGCGACCGGTGTGTGTTGGGCGTTCAACACAGTCGCTGCATCTGCCGCCAACACATCCTGCTCGACATGCAAGGCATGCAGACGATGGCGCTGGCTCAGCGCCTGACCGCTGGCAACCAACGCCGGATCGTACTCAACACACGTCAGTTGTTGCCCTTCACACAACAGGCGTCGACCCAAGTGCCCCTTGCCGGAACACCAGTCGAGCCAATGCGTCGGTTGCGAGGCAAAAGACAGACGACTGGCAAACGCTTCAATCTGCAGCCACTTGCGCCCCGGCACATCGACATTCAAGCGATGGCCCGCAGCTTCCAGCGCATGCCCGGGCAACTCACCGACAGCGCTCAGCTCAGCCGATATCGCCGCCAGTGAGGCAAAAGGCTCCGGCGCATCCACAAGATCAGCAGGTTGGTTGTGTGCGTTTTCCGCATCGTCCAGCGACCGTCCGCGTAGCCACAAGGCCATCTGCGGGTAGGACGCTTCCCAGGCCAGCGAAAGATGCGTGAAAGGTCGAGGTTTCCACAGCGCTTGATGCGTTGTGAGAAACGTATCCAGCGCCGTGAAGCGGGCGAGCAGGTCCTCGCCCGTCAGCACGTGGGAAGTGTCAGCGCCCTTGGCAGGCATCGACGCGCAGCCAGCGCTCCAGCAGCTTGAAGCCGCGCACCAGCACGTAGGACATCAGCAAATAGAACACGCCCGCGGCGAAGAATATCTCCACCGGCAGGTAGGTGCGGGCAATGATCGTGCGGGCCATACCGGTCAATTCCAGCAGGGTCACGGTGCTGGCCAGGGCGCTGGCCTTGAGCATCAGGATCACTTCGTTGCTGTAGGCCGGCAGGCCAATGCGCGCTGCGCGGGGGAGGATGATGTAGAACATCGCCTTGGGTTTGGACATGCCCAAGGCCCGCGCCGCTTCGATTTCGCCCGGTGGAATCGCCTGAATCGCGCCGCGCAGGATCTCGGCGATGTACGCGGCGGTGTGCAGGGTCATGGTGGCGGTGGCGCACCAGAACGGATCGCGCAGGTACGGCCACATCGGGCTGTTACGGACGGCGTCGAACTGCGCCAGCCCGTAGTAGACCAGGAACAACTGAACCAGCAACGGTGTGCCACGGAAAAAGAAGATGTAGGCGTAGGGCAACGCGCGCACGTACCACCGCTTCGAAGATCGGGCGATGCCCAGCGGAATGGCCAGCAGCAGACCGGCGATCACGGCGATGGCCACCAGTTCCAGAGTCAGGGTCGCGCCCTGCGCCAGTTTCGGCAGCCATTTGATGATGACTTCCCAGTTCATTGGGTGCTCCTCGCGAAGCCGCGAGCGGCGCGTTTTTCCAGCAAGTGCATGCCAGTCATTGCCAGCACGGTCAGGCCCAGATACATGAGCGCGGCGACCATATAGAAGGTGAAGGGCTGTTTGGATACGGTCACACCGATCTGCGCGTGACGCATGATTTCTTCCAGGCCGATCACTGACACCAGTGCGGTGTCTTTCATCAGGATCATGAACAGGTTGCCCAGGCCCGGCAGGGCGATGCGCCACATCTGCGGCATGATCAGCCGGGTGAAGATCCGCCATTTCGACAGGCCCAGGGCCACGCCGGCCTCACGGTGACCTTTGGGAATGGCGAGGATCGCGCCACGAAACACTTCCGTGGCGTAGGCGCCGAAACACAGGCCCAGCGCAATCACACCGGCGGCGAAGGCACTGAGTTCCAGGTCGGGATTGCCGAAGAACTCACCGAGGGCGCGCATCAGGTTGACCGTACCGAAGTAGATCAATAGCACCCAGAGCAATTCCGGGACACCACGCACCAGCGTTGAATAAAAGCCGCCAAGCCATTGCAGCGGCTTGTACGGGGAAGTCTTGGCCAAGGCGCCGAGCAGACCGAGCACCAGCCCAAGGCACAGGGCCGAGAGTGCCAGTTTGACGGTCATCAGCGCGCCAGCGGCGAGCGCCGGGCCGAATCCGTAGAGGTCGATAATCATGGATTTCTGTTCAAATCGCGGCAGGCAGGGCCGGGAGCCGACGCCGTCGGATCACGGCGTCAGTCCGGCAGGTCAGGATCAGTAGATGCTGAACGGGAAGTACTTGTCGTTGATCTTCTTGTAGGTACCGTCAGCGACGATTTCCTTCAACGCAGCGTTCAGCTTCTCGCGGATCGGGTCGCCTTTACGCACAGCGATACCGATCTTGTCGCTTTCTTCCACCGGGTCGCCTTTGAATTCGTAGGCTTTGCCGGCTTCGCTTTTCAGCCATTCGTAGTTGACGTATTTGTCAGCGAGGATGCCGTCCAGACGACCGGACGTCAGGTCCAGGTAGGCGTTTTCCTGGGTGTCGTAAAGTTTCAGTTCGACGTCCGGCATGTTGTCTTCCATGAAGGTGCCGGCCAGGGTCGCGCGTTGGGCGCCGATCACTTTGCCTTTCAGAGAGTCTTTGTCGGTCTTGAACTCTTTGTCTTTCGGCGCGATGAATTGCAGTTTGTTGGAGTAGTACGGGTCGGTGAAGTCCACCGCGCCTTTGCGCTCGTCGGTGATCGACATCGAGGAGATCAGGAAGTCGAACTTCTTGGCGTTCAGGGCCGGGATGATGCCGTCCCAGTCGGACGTGACCACGGTGCACTCGACTTTCATCTTCGCGCACAGGGCGTCGCCGATGTCTTTGTCGAAGCCGACCACGTTGCCGCTGGCGTCTTTGTTGTTGAACGGCGGGTAAGCCGCTTCGATGCCCATCTTCAGGGTTTCAGCCATGGCACCGGCGCTGAATGCGAGGGTGACGGCCGCAGCCAGGAAGACCTTTTTATAGTTCTGCATGCATGTTGCTCCGTTAGCGGTTGCTGGACATGAATTGTTTGCAGCGCGCCGAAAGCGGGTTTTCGAACACCTGCTGTGGCGATCCTTGCTCTTCCACCAGGCCCTGGTGAAGGAACACCACTTCGCTGGAGACCTGACGGGCGAAGCCCATTTCGTGGGTCACGAGCAGCATGGTGCGACCTTCTTCGGCCAATGCGCGGATGACACTAAGTACTTCCTGAACCATTTCCGGGTCAAGGGCGGAGGTGGGCTCGTCGAACAGGATCACCTTGGGCTGCATCGCCAGCGTGCGGGCGATGGCCGCGCGTTGTTGCTGACCGCCGGACAATTGCGCCGGGTAGGCGTGGCGCTTGTCGGCGATGCCGACCTTGGCCAGCAGCGCTTCGGCGACTTCGATTGCCTCGGCTTTGCTCTGGCCGAGTACGCGGCGCGGGGCTTCGATGATGTTGTCGAGCACGCTCATGTGCGGCCACAGATTAAAGTTTTGAAACACAAAACCAATCTCTGAGCGCAGGCGGTTGATCTGCTTGCCGTCAGCGGCAACCAGTTCGCCATTCTTGGCGGCCTTGAGCTTGAGTTCTTCTCCGGCCACCAGAATCTGGCCCTGATGCGGGTTTTCCAACAGGTTGATGCAACGCAGGAACGTGGAC
>NZ_JBIUWN010000087.1:0-3801 GCF_044743485.1 Pseudomonas sp. NPDC087614
TGGATGTAAGCCATAACGAAAAATGCTCCGTATCTTTCGATACGGAGCATTTTCATTGAGCGCTGCGCAGATTGCTAGGTTTTCACACAGTCTGCAAAGGTGCCTTTTGCCTATCTGCCCGCGGTAAACCCCACATTGCCCGGTGTCGCACGCCGCCCTCAGTCTGATAACGTGCGTCTATCGATCGCAGCCGGTATGCTTGGCCCGCATCTTCATGGACGCTTGCTATGACCCTCACAGAATTACGCTACATCGTTACCCTCGCCCAAGAGCAGCACTTCGGCCACGCGGCCGAGCGTTGCCACGTCAGCCAGCCGACCCTTTCGGTGGGCGTGAAAAAGCTTGAAGACGAACTCGGTGTGCTGATTTTCGAGCGCAGCAAAAGCGCCGTGCGCCTGACTCCGGTCGGCGAAGGCATCGTCGCCCAGGCGCAGAAAGTCCTCGAGCAAGCGCAAGGCATCCGCGAACTGGCCCAGGCCGGCAAGAACCAGCTGACCGCACCGCTGAAAGTCGGCGCGATCTACACCGTCGGCCCGTACCTGTTCCCGCACCTGATTCCGCAACTGCACCGGGTCGCCCCGCAGATGCCGTTGTACATCGAAGAAAACTTCACCCACGTGCTGCGCGACAAACTGCGCAACGGCGAGCTCGACGCGATCATCATCGCCCTGCCGTTCAATGAAGCCGACGTGCTGACCCTGCCGCTCTACGACGAGCCGTTCTACGTCCTGATGCCGGCCCAGCACCCGTGGACGCAAAAAGAAACCATCGACGCCGGCCTGCTCAACGACAAGAGCCTGCTGCTGCTCGGCGAAGGCCACTGCTTCCGCGACCAGGTGCTTGAGGCCTGCCCGACCCTGACCAAGGGCAACGATGGCGCCAAGCACACCACGGTCGAATCCAGCTCGCTGGAAACCATTCGCCACATGGTCGCGTCGGGGCTGGGCATCTCGATCCTGCCGCTGTCGGCAGTCGACAGCCACCACTACGCCCCGGGCGTGATCGAAGTGCGGCCGCTGTCGGCGCCGGTCCCGTTCCGCACCGTGGCGATTGCGTGGCGCGCGAGCTTCCCGCGGCCCAAAGCCATCGAGATCCTCGCCGACTCCATTCGCCTGTGCTCGGTGGCCAAGCCAGCGGCACCGGTCACCGCCGGTTAAGCGAGCGTCATGACGGAGCTGTCGCAAGTGTCGGTGACGGCACTCAAGGGTGTCGGCGAAGCCATGGCCGAGAAACTGGCCAAGGTCGGCCTGGAGAATCTTCAGGACGTGCTGTTTCACCTGCCGCTGCGCTATCAGGATCGCACCCGTGTGGTGCCGATCGGCGCGTTGCGGCCGGGACAGGACGCCGTGGTCGAAGGCACCGTCAGCGGCGCCGATGTGGTCATGGGTCGCCGGCGCAGCCTTGTCGTGCGTCTGCAGGACGGCACCGGCGGTCTCAGCCTGCGCTTCTACCATTTCAGCAACGCACAGAAAGAAGGCCTCAAGCGCGGCACGCGGGTTCGCTGCTACGGCGAAGCCCGGCCCGGTGCGTCAGGACTGGAAATCTACCACCCGGAATACCGCGCCATCACCGGTGACGAACCGCCGCCGGTGGATGAAACCCTGACCCCGGTCTACCCGCTCACCGAAGGCCTGACCCAGGCACGTCTGCGCCAGTTGTGCATGCAGACCCTGACCCTGCTCAAGCCCAGCACCCTGCCCGACTGGCTGCCGACCGAACTCGCTCGCGACTATCAACTGGCACCGTTGGCCGATGCGATCCGCTACCTGCACAACCCGCCCGCCGATGCCGACGTCGACGAACTCGCCCTCGGTCATCACTGGGCCCAGCATCGTCTGGCCTTCGAAGAACTGCTGACGCACCAACTGTCACAGCAACGTCTGCGCGAAAGCATGCGCTCCCTGCGCGCGCCAGCGATGCCGAAAGCGAAAAAACTGCCACCGAAATACCTGGCCAACCTCGGTTTCAGCCCGACCGGCGCCCAGCAACGGGTGGGCAACGAAATCGCCTACGACCTCAGTCAGCACGAACCGATGCTGCGGCTGATTCAGGGCGACGTGGGCGCGGGCAAAACCGTGGTCGCTGCCCTCGCCGCGTTGCAAGCGCTGGAGGCCGGTTATCAAGTCGCACTGATGGCGCCGACCGAGATCCTCGCCGAGCAACACTTCATCACCTTCAAGCGCTGGCTCGAACCGTTGGGCATCGACGTCGCATGGCTGGCCGGCAAGCTCAAAGGCAAGAACCGCGTCGCCGCGCTGGAGCAGATCGCCAGCGGCACGCCAATGGTGGTCGGCACTCACGCGCTGTTCCAGGACGAAGTGCAGTTCAAGAACCTCGCGCTGGTGATCATCGACGAACAGCACCGATTCGGCGTGCAGCAACGGCTGGCGCTGCGGCAGAAAGGCGTCGGCGGGCGCATGTGCCCGCACCAACTGATCATGACCGCCACGCCCATTCCCCGGACGCTGGCGATGAGCGCTTACGCCGACCTCGACACCTCGATCCTCGACGAACTGCCGCCCGGACGCACCCCGGTCAACACCGTGCTGGTCACCGACACCCGCCGCGTCGAAGTCATCGAACGGGTTCGCGGCGCTTGCGCCGAAGGGCGTCAGGCCTACTGGGTGTGCACGCTGATTGAAGAGTCGGAAGAACTGACCTGTCAGGCCGCCGAGACCACGTTTGAAGACCTCACTCTTGCCCTCGGCGAACTGAAAGTCGGGCTGATTCACGGGCGCATGAAACCCGTGGAGAAAGCCGCCGTCATGGCCGAATTCAAGGCCGGCAACCTGCAACTGCTGGTCGCGACCACGGTGATCGAGGTCGGCGTCGACGTGCCCAACGCCAGCCTGATGATCATCGAAAACCCCGAGCGCCTGGGCCTTGCGCAGCTCCACCAGTTGCGCGGCCGCGTTGGCCGAGGCAGCGCCGTCAGCCATTGCGTGCTGCTCTATCATCCGCCGCTGTCACAGATCGGTCGCCAGCGACTGGGCATCATGCGCGAGACCAACGACGGTTTCGTCATCGCCGAAAAAGACCTCGAACTGCGCGGCCCCGGCGAAATGCTCGGCACCCGCCAAACCGGCCTGCTGCAATTCAAAGTCGCCGACCTGATGCGCGACGCCGACCTGCTGCCTGCCGTGCGCGACGCCGCACAAGCCTTGCTGGAACGCTGGCCGACTCACGTCAGCCCATTGCTCGACCGCTGGCTGCGCCATGGGCAGCAATACGGCCAAGTGTGAGCACCGTCGCAGTTTCTGACAGATCGTTCTGATCAAGCTGGTTATACTCCTGCCATTGTTTCAAAAACGGATACAGACCATGACCGAAGCCGCTCTCGCCCCCGAATCCCCGCACGCGCCGTCTGTCATTCGGCTGCTGCTAGGCAAGCTGGGCATCGCCTACGAAGAAGTGCTCGACCACCACGGCCTCAATGCATCGCGCAAGGTACAAGCCGTGTTGCTGGACGACGCCGTCGGCGCGCTGATGGTGCTGTTTCCACAGAGCCAGTTGCTGGATCTCAATCGCCTCGCCGAACTGACGGGTCGACGCCTCACCGCCGTGTCCACCGAGCGCCTGGAAAAGATGCTCGGCAAACACAGCCTGAGCCTGCTGCCAGGCCTGCCGGCGCTGACCAGTTCGCCGTGCCTCTACGAAGAAAGCCTGCTGCGCGAGCCGAAGCTGCTGATCAACTCCGGCGAGCCGGGCCTGCTGCTGGAAATCGCCAGCGAAGACTTCAAGACCATGCTGACCAAGGCCAGCGCCGCCAATTTCGGCGAAGCCCTGAGCAGCATCCGCCCG
>NZ_JBIUWN010000087.1:3811-21313 GCF_044743485.1 Pseudomonas sp. NPDC087614
ACCGCGAGGAAATCACCCAGGCCGTGCAGGCGTTCACCGCGCGCCGCATCCAGCAGCGTCTGGAAGCGACCATCGAGATTCCACCGCTGGCCGAAACCGCGCAAAAAATCATCAAGCTGCGAGTCGACCCCAACGCCACCATCGACGACATCACCGGCGTGGTCGAAACCGATCCGGCGCTGGCCGCGCAAGTGGTGAGCTGGGCCGCGTCGCCGTACTACGCCTCGCCGGGCAAGATTCGTTCGGTAGAAGATGCGATCGTCCGCGTGCTCGGCTTCGATCTGGTGATCAACCTGGCGCTGGGCCTGGCCCTCGGCAAGACCCTGAGCCTGCCGAAAGACCACCCGCAACACACCACGCCGTACTGGCAGCAGTCGATCTACACCGCCGCCGTCATCGAAGGCCTGACCCGCGCCATGCCGCGCGCCCAGCGCCCGGAAGCCGGCCTGACGTATCTGGCCGGTCTGCTGCACAACTTCGGTTACCTGCTGCTGGCCCACGTCTTTCCGCCGCACTTCTCGCTGATCTGCCGCCACCTGGAGGTCAACCCGCACCTGTGCCACAGCTACATCGAGCAACACCTGCTCGGTATCAGCCGTGAACAGATCGGCTCGTGGCTGATGCGCTACTGGGACATGCCCGATGAACTGGCCACCGCCCTGCGCTTCCAGCACGACCCAAGCTACGACGGCGCCTACGCCGAATACCCGAACCTCGTTTGCCTGGCCGTGCGCCTGCTGCGCAGCCGCGGCATCGGTTCCGGGCCGGATGAAGACATCCCGGATGCACTGCTCGAACGCGTCGGCCTGACCCGCGAGAAGGCCAACGACGTCGTCAGCAAAGTGCTTGAAGCTGAAGTTCTGCTGCGCGAACTGGCCTCGCAGTTCAGCCAGGCCTAAAAACTTCGCGAGCAAGCTCGCTCCCACAAGATCTACGCGATCCCTGTGGGAGCGGGCTTGCCCGCGATGAATGCAACTTGACCTGACTGCCGACCCTTCACCCCAGATATCGAGTTATCCAACCACCTTGGGTTGAACCCTGTCTGGATACCACTTCACCGCATACAACAATCCGACCGTCTGCGGTGATTGCCATATCTCTGGCCACTTCCAATCCGTCCCGATCATCGAACACCACCCAACCTTGTTTGTTGAATGTCAGATCCAGTTCCCCAGTCAGTAAGTAACGCGCACTGATCGAAAATGTGTGATCGGTCACATATTCGCTACCCCCGGTTCCCGACAGAATCAAACGACCGCCCCCCTCTGAGCCAAACGCACAACGGCTCCACTGCTGGCCCATGTCCATCAATTTGGAATACAAGGGCTTACCTTGGTTAAACACCAAGTTGTATGCACCGTCACGGTTCAATACCAAAATTGCTCCCACCCCTGTATGAACAGATTCAAATAGCCCGCCGACGAGGGCGATCAAGCCATCTTTTTCCCTTACCGCAATGCTGTAAATCGACAAGAGATATCCCGGGTTTGGCAACATCAAGGTCGAAAACTGCACGTCTTGTTTTCCATCAGCGTTAAAGCGTGTGACGTACCAGCCGGGATCGCCATGAGTACGATATTCACCAAATACGACTAGTTGGCCATCTAGCTGGGCGGCCAAGCCTCTACCGTAATTTTCGATGACCCCTTCTAGTTGGACGAAAGCACTACCGGTTCCGTTAAACGACTTATCGAACGTGCCATCCGGATTTAACCGAACGACCAAGCCCTTGAGTTCACCGACAGAATAATCAGCCGCCGAGGTCATCAAGACGATCTTGCCATCCGTTTGCTCAACTACCGTAGTTGGAGATGGACTACTGAATCTGAGCTCTTTGAGGCCATCGCCTGCGGCTCTTCGTTCGGCGATACGCGCTTGAATTCCTCGCACCTGTTCAGGCGTTCCGCCACTCAGAGGATCGAAGTAAACAACTCCGCCCTCACCAAAGCGTTCGTCAAGACGACCATCCTTTAGCAGGCGAACGGCTGCATCTCCGAGACTCTCTTCGCTATGGTACTGACAAGTAATCAGCACCCCGTAATCCGCTAACAGACTAATGCCGTAAATGAAGTTAACGTGCGTACCGGGAAGAGATATCTCGGTAAAACCTTGCTGGTTTTGACCAAACCCCGTCCCTGAATCAAGCTCCCCGGTAGCGGTCAACCGAACTACCACAAAACCGGCGGGCGTCCCGGACGAGCGACTCACTGCAAACAACTTGCCGTCAGGCAACGAAACGACCGCTTGCGGGGCCTTAGCAGAAAATTCGGGGAAGCCCCAATTGAGCACGCCGTCATTGGCAAAGGAGGGATCGAGCGTGCCTGCCTGGGTGGTACATGTGGATTGAGTCATGTGGGTTCTCCAGCAAGTGTCGGGAAATCCCGCGCTACGGGATCTAACTTGATTAGAACACTGCCAATAGCGCTTCCACACCTGATAGAAATGACAGTTCGACTGTCTTTGAAAGCCAAAACACCCACGCCAGAGGCTAAGGCTGAGAACCGCAAAGCTCCCCTCGCGCCAACAATCAAGCCTTCGGCTTGGCCTTTCTCGGTTTCAAATACTTGGTCAGCCCCTGAAACCACATCACCAGCGCCGGGTTGCCCTTGATCTGGATCGACTTGTCCTGAATCCCCTGCATGAAAGCCAACTGCTTGTTCTTCGCCTGCATCGTGGCAAAGCCATACGCCGCATCTTTGAAGGCAATCGCAAACGCAGGCTCGGCATACGTGCCGGACTTGCTGGTGATCCGCTGATCCTTCACCACGAAATGCCGCGCCACTTTCCCGTCAAGGGTCTGTAGCTGGAACACCAGTTCCTTGTCACCTAACTGCTGCTGGAACGCAGGATTTGTCCGGCTGGCCTTCCCCATCAACAAACCCATCATCCACAGAAGAAAACGAAATTTCATGCGCACAGCCTCAAAAGGAAAATGAACGGCCGGGGCAGTGTAAGGGATTCGGACGATAACGCCAGTATCTGACGCTGTTGGAAGAGGATGCAGACCATTTCCCGCACGATGACCACCAAGTCACGATTCAACGTTTCCTCCTGATCGTTCCCCCGCTCCGCGTGGGAATGCATCCGGAGACGCTCCGCGTCTCACCCCTCACCTTTCCTACACCTGTTGAAACACATCCCTGTAGGAGCTGGTGAAGCCTGCGATCTTTTGATCTTCCGGCCCGCGAATCTATGGGAAATTTCCTGCAAAGTGCGGGGCTGTGCATGAACTAGGCGAGTTGGTGCGGTGGGGATAGGCTCTGTGGGTCGCCGCAAAATCGGTGGCCGGATGTGCAAGTCCGAACTCGGGGAAATCAATTAACTGCTCAGGATTTACACCGATGACCGATGAAACATTCAGCACTGAAGCAACCTCGCCATATGAATCCCCCAATTCGAAGAAATTCCACGAAGCAGCCGAACGCGCCCTCGACCACCATTTCAAACCAGCCGTCGATCCACACCCCAAACGCGAAACCGGCCTCTTCAAACTCTCCCCCGGCACCGACGCCGAAGCCCTCATGGCCAACGCCTCCGAAGACCTCCTGTCCATCAGCGTCATCGCCTGCGACCTCGCCGACGACCTCCACGGCTCCCGCCGCTCGGTGGCACTGGCCCTGAGCAGAATGGCGGACGGGGTGAGATTGATGGTCGAAGGGACGCTCGACCAGATTGAAGTGCGAAACGTGGCGGCCAAGCCGTAGCGGGATTTGCGGATGGAAAAAAGGGGACGTTAAGTCCCCTTTTCTAAATCTCGATAACAAAAACTAGCGAAAGTCCTCTGCGCTTTTTGGGCGCGCTTCCAAGCCCTGGAGCGCCGCCCGGTTTATGTAGGCATTCCCTCCCTCACCGCAATACTGCCGGAACACCGCCTTGTCGTCCCTGAGCACCGTCAGATAACTCAGAAAGGCTTGATTAACGAGGTAGGTATAAGCACCGTTTTTGAACTTGATGATGTTCAAGTTCACGCTGCCTTCCGAAGCGTTCACGACAAAGAATTTGCCCTTGGGCGGCAAAGCCGTCTTCGGATAGATCATCTCTATTTTGCTCGGCACGCCGTAACGGTACTGAACAAAACCGGCCGTGGGCTTGCTGTTTCCCCGTGCACAAACGGAAACCGTCTTACCACCCTCCAACGGGCAACTGAAGTAAATGTCTTCGTCATCTGAACACAACGTTCCATCCTGCCCGTCCTGCAATGGGGCTGTTTCTTGCGAGACGCGTTCTGGTATTTGAGTGACATCGGCGCAATTGGACAAACACACCAGCTTCGAAAGATCCGGAACATCACTTTCAGTAAAGAGGTACGTCGCTGAACCGTCACGGTTGCGGGCGTGGTAAACGGGAACACTGACGGCCAACCCTTTGGCAGATACCGGCACCTCGGTATCCCGACCCGAGACGACCCAGCCTTCGGCCTCCCCGCACAACTCCTCCAAAGCGACTTCATTGAACGGATCTTTCGTGGGCACGGCGAACGGCTTGGCATCACCTCGGCAGTCGTAGCCATGCCAATAGGGCCCGGTGTTCATATCAATGTCGATCGAGAAAACATAAGCGCCGTCGAGCACCACTTTTCCGCTGTCGTAGGTGAATACCAGCCAGCGACGCGACTTCGCCTGTGATGAGTTTTCCTCCTCCAGGATGTAGCGCTCACCATCTCGATACAGCCAGAAAACACTCATCGCTCCGGCCGATACCGGCCTTTCGGAGAGACTTTGCCCGGACTTAGCGTCTACCAGGAAATCGTCCTTCAGCGCCAGCGCACAGTCGCTGTCGGCGGCCATGCAAGACTCGAGTGACGGGAACATCGGCCCTGCCCCCACAGAGAAAGAACACAGCAATAACGCGATCAAGCCCAATCTTTTCAACTTGCTTCCCTGCTCATGATTCACGGATCTGATTGAACAGACTTCTTTCTTCAGCCCAGTTCTCTGCGTTTTAAAGCGAGTAATCCATCACTTCTTCCAACTGCCAGCATTGTCCACGGACAAACCGATACTCGAAGACGTAGTCGGTATCTGGCTTCTGCAGGATCGCGATCGCCTTGTCACCCCGCTGCTCCTTGACGGTCAACGTCAGGCTCTGGGCCTCTCGCTTTGCTTGATCCGGAATGATTGGAAACTTGAGCTGATCGCCGCTGAGGCTGCGCTTTTCCATCTCGGGCTCGGGATCGCCGGCTACAGTCGTGACCATCTTCAGCGGCTGCTGGACGAAAGTTTTCTGCACGTCAGCGCGCTCGGAGAAAGCGGTGAGAAACTCGGAAAAGTCAGTCGAAGGGCAAGTGGCATTGGCCGTGTCACCATCGGTTTTGATTGGCTGCTGGCGATTGCCCGGATCCCGTTTTGAATCCGCAATCATCTTCGCATCCAGTTCCGCCAGGCGTTTCTTAATGCTCGCCGCATCCTTGTAAGCACACTCGACCGCAACATCGTCTTCCAGATTCTGACCGTCCAGGCAGTTCTGGAGCTCGGGATCTGACGGGTCGCCGCTAAAAAACCGCAAAGCCAACTGATCGCCGTCCTTCACCAGTGGCAATTCCAGCACCGAATAGGAATCACCTTCGAATTGACTGTGCGAGACTTTTTGTTTTGTCAGAACCAACATGGACTTCCCCGCTTGCTCCGGGAACTTGCGCTCGAAGAAGAACACCGAGGCGATCTGCTCACCTTCGACCTTCCACACATAATTCAGCGAAGGCTTCACCGCATTCGTGGTGGTGTAGAAGATCTCCGCATAAGGAACATGACCTTCCCTCACCTGACCTTTGAGGTTGTTCTTCAAAAAAAACACGGTGATTTTTTGATCACCGAGCGAGGCAACTACCGGCGGATGCAGCTCACTAATGGTTTGTGGGTCGCTCGCTAATGCCGGCTGAGCCAACAAGGCAACCATGAATCCGAGCGCACTCATACAACTTAAGAGCCTGGCCAATTCCACTCACGTCCCTGTTAATTAATCTTCAAATGTTTAGGCTGAGGGTTTTACGATGACTCAGGTGCGCCGCACTTCAGCTCTTTGATTTGCTCATTCTGGATCGGTATCACACAAGCGAGCCGCTTCTCTCTTTCCCCACGAAGCTCGAACAAGCTGAGCGTCAGGTGTAAACCATCAGTAGCGAACGCATGATCCTCAAACACCGCACTGGCATAGCCATCCCAAAACGACTTGCCCTCGAAACTGCAGAACCGCTTGGACGCTAGCACTCGCCAATTGCCATCGGGCGCGAGAAGCTGGACATTGAGGCAAGGGTTGCCAAACGTAGTGACGTAGCGAGCTACCACATCACCGAAACGTTGCGAGGCCGATGCAGAAACCTTGGCCACATCGACCACTTCACTCGGGCCGTCAGGCGCAATCGCATCCAGGTAGGCGGTACGCTCCAGACTCATTCTGGTGATGCACTTATTGAGTACATGGGAATAAGCCTGCGAACCGGGTGCGACAGCCGTGGTTTCGAGGGGGCAGGTGGTGTCACGCAATTTGATCCAGGCACGTTGCGACTCTTTGGCAGCGGCCATATTTGTCTTGGTCAGTTCCGGTTCGGGGCTGGACTCAAACCGCAACATCAGTTTTTTGTAGCTGGCATTGAGTCGTGCGTCGGCATTCTTACGGTCGGCCTCCAAGCACTCATCGTATTGCCAGCTCACGTTGATGACTTTGCAGGTGTCCTCGGCATGCGCGATTGATGCGCACAGCGTTCCAAGAGGCAATGCGATAAAACGGACAATCCTGTTCAATTTTTCATTCCCTGATGTGCAGTTCGCTCAATCACTCTTTGCGGAATCTTCTGCGCTTTACCGGCGGCACTCATCGCGTCGCGGTACTCGCGGTAATAACGCTGCGCTTCTTCTTTCCGATCAAGGCGCCAGAGTGAATCGGCGATGTTCAACATCAGTACCGTGCGTTTACCAACGGCCTCAACGCCGCGATAAAACTTCAGCGCCAGCTCATCTCTACCGCCCTCGGCCAGATAAAAACCGAGGTCGTTGTACGCCTGAACATTTTGCGCCGGGGGATGGCACGCCATGTAGGATTCAGGACTCAAAAAAGTCAGGCCCGATTCGATAGAATCCGCGCGGGACTGCGCAGCTTTGATGGTCGAGATATATTTCAACCACTCCTTCGGGGACTCCGTTTCCAGGCTAGGTGTGAGGACTTCGCCATCTTCCGAAAACCACTGATTACCCACCCATTTGCCAAGACAAAAACGAGGGGAACGCTCGGCCAGCACGCAACCGGTTTCCATGGAGATCACATCGCAATGCTGTTGCGATTCAAGTTTTTCTTCGCCATTTTCGAGCGACAACATGCCGAAGATCACCGGGTCGAGCAATAAGGTTTTCTTGTCAGGACTGAGCCAATCCGAGTGTCCATCGGCGCCAACATCGGCACTGAAGAGCGGGAAGGTTTTGCCGTTGGCGGTGAACCATGCGGTCGCCGAATCCACACCGGGCATCGTCCATTCAGTCGCCCTAAACGTCACGGTGTGCGCATCGATGCCGACTATCGGTGGATCCTCGGCAAAGGCACTTGTGGCGGCAAGAAAGCTGCCGATCATCAACACCCACTTAAGGCTGGCCATAGACGATCCTCTTCACCGCCGGGCTTTCTGACATTAACTGTCTCTTCGTAACGCCATAGGCCTTGATCAGCTCTTCCCGAGATCCCTTCGAGCCAAACGAGCGCTGGTTATTATCAAAGCTGTATTGCTCCAATCGCCCTGTTGTCGAGTAATAGCCGTGCCACTCCCCGCAAGCACCACAACCGCCATAGCCGCCTATCGAAACAAGACTGCCCTGGGTGCCTTCCACACAATCCATCGCCACAACGACATTGTTCAATATGTTCGTCTTCGCACCGTTGGAAGTGAGTTGTGAAACTTTGCCGATATCGCGTCGAAGCACCTTGCTACCGATATTGATGGTCTGGTCGGAGCAGACCGGGATGACGTGGGTTTGCGCACCATCCACCGTCACCGATCGGCAGGACGACACCAATACCACTTCAACACCGCCACACTGCATGACATCGCGCTGGGTGTAAGCATCCGTCGGCGCGGCGAAGGCTGGGGAAGAGAACAACCATGCCAGGCTCCCGGCGAACAAAAGCTGATTCATTGAGAAATCCTTTTCGCCGTTAGCCGGCCTTTTGTTTTGTCAGGCACTTTGCATAGCCATACGCAAACTTAGCGTCGAATGACAACGCCACCGGTTCATCCAACTCGGCCGAGGTGTTGAGCAATTCGTGGGTAGCCGGGGTGTATTTGATCCAGCCGATTGTTCCGGTGCCGTCGGTGTCGAAAAACAGCTGAGCGCGCACCACTTCGCCGTCGTCCTCGTCGATCAGCAAATTGATCTTGTCCTTGCCGACATAACGAAACGGAAAATCGCTGCTCCTGACAAGCTCAGCAAGGTAGCCGTAGCAACTCCCTTCGCTGGCAATCGCGGGCAGCGAATGAGGTAATAGCGAAAGCGCAATCAGCACAGACCGAATGAAAAACCGGTTCATCCACTCACTCCTCATCCATCGGCGACGATTCAACGTCGGTCATGCTCAGCAGTCGAAATTCATTGTTCACAAACTCGTAGTAACGATCCCGGTTACCACTTTCCAACGCATTCCCCTGCGCATCTTCTTCGCCGTCGAGCGTGATGCCGGAGACGATGATCAAGCGGTTGTCGGGCTGGTAAACCATGCCGAAGGTGCTGCCGTCGTAAGCATTCGGCAGACCGCCAACGACTTCCCCAGTCTGAGCGTCCAGCACTTCGCCGCAAATGGCGCTGCCGCCACAGCCGAGCCTGTGCAGGATGTAATGGCCGGCGAAGTTGACCTTGCCTTTCAGGGCTTGCACCCGTGCCTGATCCATCATTGGGCTGCTGTTTTCTTGCGGCACCAGCTTATGGTTGGGGCCGGTGAAAACTGGCGTGACGGTGTAATCCTTGAAGGTTGGATCGGCAGCGAATGCCATGGACGCGGCAGCCAATATCAAGCTGCCGAGAACAATCGAAAATCCTTTCACGTAGTAACTCCGTAAATGCCGTGGGGGCCGTCGGCTTACTCAGCCTGCCCTTCGTAACGCTGTGTCTGCGGGTCGAATTGCCACAGATGTGGCCGGGTCATGGCCTTTTCACCCTTGTAGCGAATCCGCCCGCGCTTGTCCCTGATGTAGGAGTAGATCTCGATGTCCTTGAACTCACCTCCCCCCTTGGCTGGGCCGTCCAGAACTTTGACCCCGGCGAAGTAACCGCCGCCCGAATACCTCAAATAACCACGGCACTGGATCAGGAAGGCGAATGTGCTATCCATTGATGAGCCAATGCCGACGCGGGAATTGAAGATGAAGTCTTCGATGCCATCGCCATTTAGATCGCCGCGAAAAACCACGTGGCCCGGATCGATAGAAAACTCTTTTCCATCGAGACTGGAAAGTATGTCTTCCGGATGTTCACTGCTCTGCGACCATTGCGATAAGAAATATTTTGAGTCAGCTTCCTGATTGCAAACACTTGCCGCCATAACCGCTATCGGGAACCAGCTCACACATAACACCAGCAATCGTTTCACTTCGTATCCTTCGAATTAATCAATTCCAACTCACCATCCCGATACACCACCTCACACCCCACCCACGCCGAATCCACCTGCGGCATCACCGCCGACGGCTTGCGCAATTCGCGCAGCAACGTCGAGCCATGCGACAACCGCCCACCCATGCGGGCAATAACCGCCCGCGCGGTTTGGTAATGCGCATGTCGCCCCGGATCGAGGGAGTCTTCGAGCAGAATGTCGGCGCCGAGGATGCCCCGCACCTGCCCCGGATAAATCATGAACCCGGTCGCCTGCTCGGCACCTTCGCGACCGTCCTGCCAGAAGCTGCCGTCTCGGGCGCGCACATCCGGATGCGGCGCAAACCAGTGCTCGCGATCCGCCAACGGCATGGCGTGGTGTAGGCGGAAGAAGATGCGCATCAGGTTGTCGCGATACCACTCGCGCACTTGCAGGTAGTAGCCGCGCAGGCCCGGCAGGCCGATCGAATGCGCGAGGCGGATCAGCCCTGACCATTGCGGGAAGGCCTGTAACGGCAGCTCAGTCGCCGCCGGTCGAGGCGTGGCCGGATCGGTTTCCCACGGCAATCGATGCGGACTGTTTTCAAGGTTGTCGTAAGCGGTCGGCGGGCGCCCCAGCCAATCGCCGCCGCTGCTGGCCAGCGCCGTGGCGATGCACAGATTGCCCTGCACCACGAACACGTAAAACCGGGTGAACCAGTCTGCCAGTTGCTGGCCGTCGGCACCCTGGGCGACGAGGTCGGCCAGCTCTTGATCGAAACGCTGCAAGCCACGTTCAAGGTTCAGCAGATGACCTCGGGCGATGCGTTGCATACGAAAAAACAGCGGCAACGAACGCAGCATCTTCAGTGGTTGCCACGGCAGATGCGGAGTCGCCCCGCCAACTTCACCGGCATAGTTGCTGGCGCTGATGCCCCAGTCGGCGAGTCGGGCGAGGAACAGGTCGTTGTTGATGTAAGACGCGCCGCCGAACACGGCGGTGAACGGCTCGTTGTCCTGCAACACTCGCGCATCCCAGCGCGCCATGATCGCTGGAATACTCGCCGCTGCCCGGCGCTGGGCGTACTCCACAAAGACGCTCGGTTGCGTCGGCAGGATCTCGGCGATGTTGGCGGCGGTGAGGTGCCGGCGCCAGCCGTAGTCGCTGATTGGCCGGTATTGCAGCAGCCACAATTGCGCGCCGTCCCAGGCCCATTCGACGTCGCCGGGTACGTAGTGGAATACGCGCAGTACGTCTTGCAAGAAGCGCCAGAGCAGGTCTTCGGTCAAGCCGTGGGACGGCGTGAACGTGCCGCTGCGCCACGCATCGCCAACCCGCGAAAGCGTTGCCCGCGAAGGGCTGACATGACCGTCGGCCAGCGATTCGAGATGGCCTTCAACCCACTCCAGCTCTACCGAGAGATGTCGCACGAAGGCGATCCCGGACACTACCGGGGTGACGAAGCGCTGCACCACCACTTCCTCGACGCCTTCGGCCGTCAGTTCGGCGATGCGTTTAGGCACGTTGGCGGTCGGCTCGCGCAGATAGGTGGTGCTCAACCCGGCATTCGCCGAATCGGCCTGATCCTCGCCATAACTGGAGGAGCGCACCGCCCAGGTCACGTCGGGTTGGGCGGCGAGAAACGCAGGCAGACGCGGATCAGCGCAATCGTTGAGCGTCAGCGCCGCCGGCACCGGTTGCCGGGCCAGTTCAGCCAAGCGCAAACGCCCGCCCTTGGTGTGCGCAACAAACCCGCGCTCGCCCGACTCCAGCCACTGCGCAAACTGCGCGGGTGCGTCGATCCACGGGTAATGGCCCCAACCGGGTTTCAGGCTGATGGTCAGATCTGCGCGCGCAAGAATCGCCGACCATGCCGCCGCTTGTTCGATGCCCAGTACCTTGTCCTGATCGCCCCAGACCAGTTCGACCGGGTCGGTGATCCACTCCAGCAAGGGCTGCGCGGTGTCGGCACGGATCAGATCCCAGTGCGGCACAAACGCACGGCAGCGCGCATAACCGGCGCCCATGCGCTGATACTGCGCGGGCGTCCAGGTCTGGTTGGAGAACTTGCGCGCGAACAGCGTGGGTTTGTTCGACAGCAGCCAGTGAATGGACTTGCGGATCGGCAGCGGTGACATCAGTGCCGGCAAGCGACGCTGCCACAAAAACGCGCCCACCGGCGCCAGCAACACACTGCGAGAAAAGTGCCCGGGCCGACGTTGCAACGCGTGCAGCACCAGCAACGCGTTAACCCCGACCGCCATGATCGCGCTGCCCTGCGTCGTCATCGCCAGTAAGGTCTGCGCGTAGTCCGCGAGATCCTCGCAGGGTGGCTGCGGGTTGGCGCCGAAACCGGGCAATTCCAGCGGCACCACGTCGTAGCGCTGAAAGTACGGCAGCGCGTCGTCCCACCAATCGGCAGCGCTGCCGTTGCCGGCCAGCAGGTACATCAAAGGCTTGCTCATCAACGATCCTTAGGCCAGATCGCGCAGAGCAGAGGCGAGGGTCGGATAGCGGAACGTATACCCCGCCTCGCTCAAACGCTGCGGCACTACACGCTGACCGTCGAAGAACAACTGCGCCATCTCCCCCGCCAATGCACGCAATGGCGCAGCAGGAATGTGGAACCACACCGGACGCTTGAGGACCTTGCCGACGTTCTCGGCGAACGCTGCCTGACTGACCGTTTCAGGCGCGACCATGTTGTAGGTGCCGCGCAAATTTTCATCGTGGAAGGATCGAGCGATTACCTGAAGCACATCGTCACGATGCACCCAACTCATGATCTGCCGACCATCGCCCATGCGTCCGCCGAAGCCCAGGCGAAACGGAATCAGCAACGGCGTCAACGCACCGCCCGGGCCAAACACCACGCCGAGGCGCAGCACCACCTGACGCACGCCAAACTCAGTGGCCGGTTGCGCGGCGGCTTCCCAGCGCGCGCAGAGTTCGGCCATGAAGCCGTCACCCTTGCTGGCGTGTTCGTCGAGGCTTTCGCTGGCATCGCGCACGCCGTAGAAGCCGATGGCTGATGCCTGAATCCACAGTGCTGGTTTTTGTTTTGTGTTCTTCAACCAGATCATCAGCGCTTCGGTGGTGCCGACTCGGCTGGCGAGCAGTTGCGCCTGGCGGTTGGTAGTCCAGCGTGGGCCGGCGACGGGTGCGCCGGCGAGATTGATCACTACGTCGAAGGCTTCGTCGTGGCTGAGTTCGCTCAGGGACTGCACGCAGCGAACGCGGCCGTTGAATAGGTTGGCTGCTTTCAACGGGTCACGTGCCAACACACTCACGGAGTGGCCGGCATCGAGCAATTGATTGACCAAGGCTTCGCCGATGAACCCGGTGCCGCCGGTGATCAGCACACGTTTGAAAGCGCTGCCGGCAAACGGGTTGGACTGACGCGGAGATTTTACCGAAGGGGATTTCCGGCGGTCATGGCGATACAGCCAGATCAGCGGCGGTAACAGCACCAGCAGCGCAAAACCGTCGAGCCAGAGATGCGACCAGACCTGTTGTTGCGCTGAAAGCCACATGTCCTGCGGTGCCCATAACAGGATGCCGGCGATCAACCATCCCCACACTGCCGGGGCTTTCAAGCGATTGCCCAGGTGCACCAGCGCGAGCATGTACAGCGAATAACTTTGCAGCGTCGCGCCGAAGAGTGCGAGCCACCAGACCTGTTGTTCGTGGCCGGCGGCGGGCACCGGGTCGGCGCCCCAGAATGCCAGTTCGAGAACTTGCAGATAGCCGTCGAGTAAACCGGAATGCCCGGCCCAGGTCAGGGTGAGGCCGGCGAGTATGTGCACGATTGCGGCGGCGTATAGCCAGAGCACTAGCGCTGGGCGAAGCGAGGTCGAGGGGGCTGGCATTCCGTGTCCTGAGCGCATTCCTTGGGGGTCGGGAGTTTAAAGGAAAAGCGTGGGGTTTCGGAGGTTGTCAGTAGCAGTAGCTGGGTTTGATTGGTTTGGTGGAATTCTTCTTTAAGTGTTCCAAACCGAAACTCGCGCCTTCGCTACCCTTCGCGAGAGCCAGTTGATAACAGGCCATGGCTCGGGATGGATCTTTGGTACCCCATTCGCCGCTCGCGAAGGTAGATCCCAACTTGCTGATCGCGGTGGCATTGCCCATTTTCACGGCGCCCATCAGTGCTTGCTCTGCAAGCGCAGGATTCTTGCAGGGACCGTCAAATGTGAGCTCGTTGCCGTCGCAGTAAAACTCGGAAAGCCCCATCGCACCGTTCGGCAAAGTGGTGGCCGCTGCTTTGAATAGTGACTCCAAAGTATCCGTCGGCACCTGCGGCGCCATGCCCGAGAGACTCAGAATGGCTGCTTTATAACTGGCGAGTGGGTCTCCGGAGTGCGCTGCACATAACAAGTTTTCTAGCGTGGCCTCAAACAACTCAACGGTGCGAGGCTGGTCTTCCGGCGCACCCAATGCTTCGAACGCCTCGGCACGCTGGAAACAGAAACTTTCTTTCTTGCTCATCGTCGGCGTGCTCGCCGCTACCAAGTCTTTCTCACGAATAGACCAGTCTTCAACGCCTTCAAGCACCCAGCACGCCTGCCGGGAAAAATTGAAGGCTTTGACGTTGCTCCAACCGGCGCGTCGATCCACAACAGTGGAGTGGCTGTCGTCGTATTCCCAAATCACAACACCCGGAGTTTTGCGAGATTCGATAGGCGCCATCAACGGATAGGCCAACCCAGCCCCCTTCTCGCCCGTGGTCACCGGTTCGAACCGACCCGGTTCGGCCTTTGGCTTTAATACCAGCGATTTGACGGTAAACGCAGTGAGTCGGCGCTGTGCTTCGATATCGGCAGAAAACACTGCCAGGAACGGTAAAAAATCCTCGGATGGACAAGCGTCACTGGCGTTGTCTTTATCGGATAGATGCGCGGACTGTTCCGGCGCAATCTTGTCCAGATACACCGAACGCTCGCGGCTCATTCTGGCGATACACGAGTTGACGGCGAACACATGCGCCGGCATCCCGGTCTCGATCTCGAACGCCTCCAACGGACAGTTCGCATCGCGCAATTTCAGCCATGCACGCTGCGACTCCTTGACCTTCGCCGCGTACTCCGCGCCCAACGCCGGATCTGTTCGATAGTCAGACTCAAGCCGCGTCATCAACTGCTTGTAGCTGACGTTCAACTGCGCATCGGCAGCCTTCTTCGCCGCCTCCGAGCAGGGCACCATTTCCAGACTTGAGGTGACACTGCTGCAGTCATCCTGCGCATAGACCGCTGAAACCGGCAGCAGCAAAGTGGCCAGCAGGGTAAAAACAAAACGTTTCACTGTGTTCTTCCTTGAGTCATTCAGGCTTTGCGTTTGTTGAATCGGGTGACGCATTGCTTCGGTCTGTTCATTTCCCAGTAAGTGCTGAGCAACGCTTTACGTTTTTTGTCGACGCGCAGGTTAACAAAGCCATCGCCGCAGTCCGGCTGCAACTCTTCGAAAGTGCCGGTTTTCGCTTGATAAACGAACACTCGGTAGTAGTCGTAAGTACCCATGCCGTCATCCAGCTGCCAGATGGCGAAATCCTGGGCGCCGTCGAAATTGAAATCGTCGAACTGCACGTGGAGTTCGTTTTCGGCTTCAAAATCGATTGTTCGCGACTCGCTGTACGTTTCGCTTTTAACCGCGATGCTCAGCTTGGAGCCTTCGAGAACCAGCGTCGCGTCGACGCCTTTGGTTGGGCTGAATGTGGTGGTTTGGGCTAACGCCGGGATCGTCCACATCAGGCCGAGCAGTGATACCGCCAGAGTTTTGAATCGCATGTAATGCCCTACTCCCACTTGCATCCGGACTCGAGAGAGGAGTCGATGCTGGTGTTATTTCCGAAATGAAAAACCTTGCCGTTGGACTTCTTCGTGTAAGACATCGAGACGATGTGCGTCCCTTGAGACACGAACTGATAGGTTCCCGTGACGTTGCCGTTGATGACTTCAGACCAGGTTGTGGTGCTCTGCCAAGGCGCATCGGGACCGAGCATTTCGTCCTCGTAATCCGTCAGCACAATGGAAATGGGTTCGCTGGACTTGGCGTACTTGACGAAGCCACCGGACCATTTGCTGGCTTCGTCGTAGTAGGTACGGAGTTCGAACTTTACCGGGCTCGATTGGGATAGTTCGAAGCAAAGTGATTCGGTGGTGACTGCGCTTTGAGCGCCTAAAGGAAATAGCGCAAAAAAGAGAAAGAAAAGTTTGTTCATGCTCATCCAAGTCGGCGCTTTCGCGCGAATGCTCTGGCTTGTCCGTTTCAACGTCTGTTCTTGTCCGGTGCCACAGCCAATTGGCGAGCACGCTCTATCGTCGCGCGAATCAAGCAGGCATCGGACCACTCACCGAAAACTGATTTATGCAATTTCGGGTCGGCCTGGCACTCCGCATCTCGAAATTTCATCCAGGCTCTTTGAGTTTCCCTCAGTGATTTCTGACCGCTTTCGTCCAGCCGACTCATACGATCCCGATATACAGAGTTCAACAATGCATCCGCGTCAGGAACCATCAGATCAAGAACACCATTTCCCGAGGGAAACCACTCAACGTCCGCCAATGCCTGTTCGCTTTCATTGTTCCAATTGTAGAGGCCGTTTTCTTCGATCTTCAGTGTGGCGAATCGCTGATGGTGATTCGTCGGATCGCTCTCGCTGACCTCCGAGCGATAAACAATTTCCAAATAGATAGGGTCGGTTGTGCGCTGAGGATCATTCAATAGCGTTTGCCGAACAATGGCCCGTTGCTTTTTGCTCTCAGTGATCTCTATCGAAAAGCACGGATCCGGCCCAGGACGTTCTTCGGACGCCTTCCTCTCCAGGCATTGATTACGAACCGCCATGGAAGGGGTATCCGAACCGCCACCCACATCAACGACTCTGACAAGCAACCGGACTTCCGGGTCCTTGGAAAAGTCGGCCTGAAGGATGGTGGCAATCATCGTGCCCTCAGCCATGACCACAGGCGACAGTATTGAAAGAAAAAAAATGAGGCTGAATTTGAAAATCTGCATTCCTTGGCGTCCGTAAAAAAAATCAGTGATCCGTTCAATTCTGAACGGGCCTGCGACAGAAGATAGAGTCAGAACCGACAAGCGGGCCAGATCTATTTAAGTTCTCAACCAAATTCAAAGCGGTCGAGCGCAACAAATAAATCCGTCACCTTTGATTATTATCAAATCCAGATGAAAACAAATCCTTCCTCTACCTTAGAGCCTCACTCAACAAACTCAATAGTTTCAACCATCTTAATGACCTCCTTCAACGCAGAGCCATTTAGATCATTCAAGTAGGCCACATTTCCACCTCCACAAAGTGCAGCAGATCCATGGGGGATGCAGAATCCAAACCCACGCGTTCGGTCCTCCTCTTCACCATTTGTAACGTCCTGAGATATCGCTGGACCTTCCCAGCTCTTCCCTTTTAATACATAAAAAGTATTATGCATGGACGTGTCAGCCTCAACATCTGGATCCAAACTCATGACCCATCCTTTGTCAGTCATTTTCCCACCCGAAAAGTTAGCAAAAGTTTGGGCATCGGCGGGATCCACACATCGAAACTTCAAATCGACTTCTATCGGCCGCCTAGAATCAGGCTTAATAAATTTCGAATAAAACAAGAGCGCAGGCACTTCTTCCTTATCCACCTCATAACCACCTCCGTACAAATTATTCATTCTAAATTTGCACAAATTGAGATCTGCAAATATCACCGACGACTTCACATTCGCCTCATTAGCGAACGAAACCGACGAAATTGAAAGAACCAAAACAATCAACCAAACCTTCATCACTGTCTCCTCGCCTTAATCGGATCTAGGAGCTCACTATTTTTCCCACTGAAAAAATGGGACAGAACCTGAGAAATCCCCGCTTTTTCCTACGAGAAATCAAGAAGTTGGGAATTGAAGAGACCTGCATGGGTCGGCAGCTTGTATTGCACCACACAAAAAC
>NZ_JBIUWN010000088.1:0-21280 GCF_044743485.1 Pseudomonas sp. NPDC087614
ACCGTGGCTGAGGGCGGCTCAATCGTCTACACCGCCACCCTGACCAACGCTGCTGGCTCGCCAGTCACCGTGACCCTGTCGAACGGCGCAGTGATCACCATCGAGGCGGGCAAAACCACCGGCACCGTCACTGTTCCGGCTCCAGCCGATGACGTCTATAAAGACGCCGGCAAAGTCGAAGCAACCATTTCGACTGCTACTGGTGGCAACTTCGAGAACCTGGTGCCGAGCACTGTCCCGGCCGTGACTGAAGTGACCGACACCATCGACACTTCGACCGTCAAACTGACGGCTGATACTTCCGTGGCTGAAGGCGGCACCGTCACTTACACAGCCACTGTTGGTGCACCGGTCACCGGCTCGCCTGTCGTGGTGACTCTGGCCAACGGTCAAAACATCACCATCGAAGTCGGCAAAACCACCGGCACCGTGACCACCACTGCGCCAAACGATGCGCTGGCCGGTAACGCACCGCTGACCAACTCGATCACGGGGGTTTCTGGCGGCAACTACGAAGACCTCGTAGCCGACAAGACCCCGGTTTCGACCACCGTCACCGACGTCGTCGACACCACCAACCTGACGCTGAGCGCCACCGACTCTGTGGCCGAGGGTGGTTCGATTGTCTACACCGCGACCCTGACCAACGCCGCGGGTTCGCCAGTGACTGTGACCCTGTCGAACGGCGCAGTGATCACCATCGAGGCGGGCAAAACCACGGGCACCGTCACCGTTCCGGCTCCAGCCGATGACGTTTACAAAGACGCCGGCAAAGTCGAAGCAACCATTGCCACCGCGACCGGTGGCAACTTCGAGAACCTGGTGCCAAGCACTGTTCCGGCCGTGACTGAAGTGACCGATACCATCGACACTTCGACCGTCAAACTGACGGCTGATACTTCCGTGGCTGAAGGCGGCACCGTCACTTACACAGCCACTGTTGGTGCACCGGTCACCGGCTCGCCTGTCGTGGTGACTCTGGCCAACGGTCAAAACATCACCATCGAAGTCGGCAAAACCACCGGCACCGTGACCACCACTGCGCCAAACGATGCGCTGGCCGGTAACGCACCGCTGACCAACTCGATCACGGGGGTTTCTGGCGGCAACTACGAAGACCTCGTAGCCGACAAGACCCCGGTTTCGACCACCGTCACCGACGTCGTCGACACCACCAACCTGACGCTGAGCGCCACCGACTCTGTGGCCGAGGGTGGTTCGATTGTCTACACCGCGACCCTGACCAACGCCGCGGGTTCGCCAGTGACTGTGACTCTGTCGAACGGCTCGGTGATCACAATCGAAGCCGGCAAAACCACGGGCACCGTCACCGTTCCGGCTCCAGCCGATGACGTTTACAAAGACGCCGGCAAAGTCGAAGCAACCATTGCCACCGCGACCGGTGGCAACTTCGAGAACCTGGTGCCAAGCACTGTTCCGGCCGTGACTGAAGTGACCGATACCATCGACACTTCGACCGTCAAACTGACGGCTGATACTTCCGTGGCTGAAGGCGGCACCGTCACTTACACAGCCACTGTTGGTGCACCGGTCACCGGCTCGCCTGTCGTGGTGACTCTGGCCAACGGTCAGAACATCACCATCGAAGTCGGCAAAACCACCGGCACCGTGACCACCACTGCGCCAAACGATGCGCTGGCCGGTAACGCCCCGCTGACCAACTCGATCACTGACGTGAGCGGCGGCAACTACGAAAACCTCGTAGCCGACAAAGCACCAGTCAGCACCACCGTGACTGACACCGTCGACACCACCAACCTGTCGCTCAGCGCCACCGATTCTGTGGCCGAGGGCGGTTCGATCGTTTACACCGCCACCCTGACTAACGCCGCTGGCTCGCCAGTGACTGTGACCCTGTCGAACGGCGCAGTGATTACCATCGAGGTGGGCAAAACCACCGGCACTGTGACTGTTCCAGCGCCGGCCGATGACGTCTATAAAGACGCCGGCAAAGTTGAAGCAACCATTTCGACTGCCACGGGCGGCAACTTCGAGAACCTGGTGCCGAGCACTGTTCCGGCCGTGACTGAAGTGACCGACACCATCGACACTTCGACCGTCAAACTGACGGCTGATACTTCCGTGGCTGAGGGTGGCACCGTTACTTACACCGCCACTGTGGGTGCTCCGGTGACTGGCTCGCCAGTCGTGGTGACTCTGGCCAACGGTCAGAACATCACCATCGAAGTCGGCAAAACCACTGGCACCGTGACCACCACCGCGCCAAACGATGCGCTGGCCGGTAACGCACCGCTGACCAACTCGATCACTGACGTGAGCGGCGGCAACTACGAAAATCTTGTGGCCGACAAAACACCAGTCAGCACCACCGTGACTGACACCGTCGACACCACCAACCTGACGCTGAGCGCCACCGACTCGGTCTCCGAGGGCGGTTCGATTGTCTATACCGCCACACTGACCAACGCCGCTGGCTCGCCAGTGACCGTGACCCTGTCGAACGGCGCAGTGATCACCATCGACGCTGGTAAAACCACCGGCACTGTGACTGTTCCAGCGCCTGCCGATGACGTCTACAAAGATGCCGGCAAAGTCGAAGCAACCATTTCGACTGCCACGGGCGGCAACTTCGAGAACCTGGTGCCGAGCACTGTTCCAGCGGTTACCAACGTCACCGATACCATCGACACCACCACCGTCAAACTCACCGCCTCCGAGTCGGCTGCTGAAGGTGGCACCGTCACCTACACCGCGACCGTGGGCGCCCCGGTCACGGGTTCGCCAGTCGTGGTAACTCTGGCCAACGGCCAGAACATCACCATCGAAGTCGGCAAAACCACCGGCACTGTGACTACCACCGCGCCTAACGACGCATTGGTTGGTCAGGCACCGCTGACCAACTCGATCACTGACGTGAGCGGTGGCAACTACGAAAACCTCGTGGCCGACAAAACACCAGTCAGCACCACCGTGACTGACACCGTCGACACCACCAACCTGTCGCTCAGCGCGACCGACTCGGTCGCCGAGGGCGGTTCGATTGTCTATACCGCCACCCTGACCAACGCTGCTGGCTCGCCAGTCACCGTGACTCTGTCGAACGGCGCAGTGATCACCATCGACGCTGGTAAAACCACCGGCACTGTGACTGTTCCTGCGCCGGCTGATGACGTTTACAAAGATGCCGGCAAGGTCGAGGCAACCATTTCGACTGCCACCGGCGGCAACTTCGAAAACCTGGTGCCGAGCACTGTTCCGGCCGTGACCAGCGTCACTGACACCATCGATACCACGTCGGTGAAACTGAGCGCCACCGGCACCGCAGCAGAAGGCGGCACCGTCACTTACACCGCCACTGTGGGCGCGCCAGTGACCGGCTCGCCAGTCGTCGTGACCTTGGCCAATGGTCAGAACATCACCATCGAAGTGGGTAAAACCACCGGCACCGTGACGACCACTGCGCCAAACGATGCGCTGACCGGTCATGCGCCACTGACCAATGCGATCACCGGCGTAACCGGCGGCAACTACGAAAACCTCGTGGCCGACAAAACCCCGGTCAGCACCACGGTGACTGACACCATCGACACCACCAATCTGTCGCTGACTGCGACCGGCACAGTGGCCGAGGGCGGCTCAATCGTCTACACCGCGACCCTGACCAACGCTGCTGGCTCGCCAGTGACTGTGACTCTGTCGAACGGCGCAGTGATTACCATCGATGCCGGTAAAACCACCGGCACCGTCACTGTTCCTGCGCCGGCAGATGACGTTTATAAAGATGCCGGTACCGTCCAGGCAACGATCAGCACAGCGACCGGCGGCAATTTCGAAAACCTGGTGCCGAGCACTGTTCCGGCCGTGACCAGCGTCACTGACACCATCGATACCATGTCGGTGAAACTGAGCGCCACCGACACCGCAGCAGAAGGTGGCACCGTTACTTACACCGCCACTGTGGGTGCGCCGGTCACTGGTTCGCCTGTCGTGGTGACTTTGGCCAACGGTCAAAACATCACCATCGAGGTGGGTAAAACCACTGGCACTGTGACCACCACTGCGCCAAACGATGCGCTGACCGGTCATGCGCCACTGACCAATGCAATCACTGACGTAACCGGCGGCAACTACGAAGACCTCGTAGCCGACAAAACCCCGGTCAGCACCACGGTGACTGACACCATCGACACCACCAATCTGTCGCTGACTGCGACCGGCACAGTGGCCGAGGGCGGTTCGATCGTTTACACCGCGACCTTGACCAACGCCGCTGGCTCGCCAGTCACCGTGACCCTGAGCAACGGCTCGGTGATCACCATCGAAACCGGCAAAACCACGGGCATCGTGACTGTTCCTGCGCCGGCTGACGACGTCTACAAAGACGCTGGCACCGTGCAGGCAACCATCACCGGCACCAGCGGCGGCAACTTCGAAAACCTGGTGACCAGCAACACACCAGCCGTGACCAACGTTACCGACACCATCGACACGACCACTGTCAGCATCACCGGCAGCACCTCGGTAACCGAAGGCCAGACCGCCAGCTACACCGTCAGTCTGACCCACCCGGCGCAAACTGAAGTGACCCTGAAAATCGTTTACAGCGGCACCGCTGCCGACGGTTCGGACTTCACCGGTGTGTACACCGTGAAGATCCCGGCGGGCGCCAGCAGTGCGCAGTTCAACGTCGCGACCATCGATGACAAGATCACCGAAGGCACCGAGAACTTCGTGGTCAAGATCGACTCGGCCACTGGCGGCAACTTCGAGAACCTCGCCGTCAGTAGCACCAATGGCAGCGTCAGCACCTCGATCATCGACAACGATGCACCGCCGGTTCTCGATCTGGACGCCAACAACTCCAGCGGCGCGACCGGTGCCGACTACAAGGTGACCTTCACCGAAAACACTCCGGGTGCGGGCGTGTCGATTGCCGACACCGACATCAGCATCACCGATCCGGACAGCACCCTGCTGACGGGCGCGACCGTCACTCTGACCAACCGTCAGGACGGCGATGCGCTGAACCTGGGCAACAGCGTCAACGGCATCACCATCAATGCCAACAGCACCAACGGCACCGTTACCCTGACCTTGTCGGGCAACGCGACGCTGGCCGACTACATGCAGGCGATCAAGAACATCAGCTTCACCAACAATAGTGAAGACCCAAGCACCGTGCCGCGGATCATCACCGTGAAGGTGACCGATGGCGGCAACTACTCCAACACCGCGACCACCACGGTTAACGTGGTGGCAGTCAATGATGCGCCGGTAGCGGCACCGGTCAACGTCACCGGCACCGAAGACACGCCGCTGATCCTCGGCTGGTCGACCTTTGGTGTCACCGACGTCGACAGCCCGGCCAGCAGCCTGGGCGTGAAAATCACTCAGTTGCCGGGTGAAGGCAAACTGCAGTATCTGGACGGCTCGACCTGGAAAGACGTCGCCACCAACCAGACCTTCAGCAAGGCCGACATCGACGCTGGCAAACTGCGTTTCATGCCGGATGCCAACGAGTCGGGCGTGAACGGTTACGGCGGCACCGGTCTGGGCAATAACCAGGCGGACTACGCACAGATCAAGTTCCAGCCAACCGACGGCCAACTGCTGGGCAACACCGGCACCGTAAAAATCGACATCACGCCGGTGGCCGATGCCCCGACCGTGAGCGTGGCCGACAACAGCGTGAAGTCCACCGGGCTGATCAAGGAAGTCTGGACCGGCCTGTCGGGCCTGGGCACCAATGGCAACGGCGCCGATTCGACCACGTTGAAAAACGTGATCGACGGCGCGGGCACACCGAACTCCAGCGGCACCGTGACCAATGTGCAGTCCGACGGCAGTGTAGCCGCCGGTACCGCCTCGAAAACATCCGGCCTGATCTATCTGGAAGCGGGCAAGACCTACACCTTCAGCGGTGTCGGCGATGACAGCTTGCTGGTGACCATCGGCGGTAAAAACGTGGCAGCCACGACGTGGGGCGCGGGCGGCAACCTCAACGGTTCGTTCACCCCGACCACCAGCGGTTACTACACCCTGGACATCTACCACCACAACCAGAACGGTCCAGGCAGCTACGACGTCAACCTGTCGGTCAACGGCGGCACGGCGATCGACCTGAGCAGCGCTGGCGTGCCGATCTACACCGGCGTGCAGGACTTGATCAACTCCGGCGTGACCGTCTCCGATCTGCACGGTACCAACGGCGAAGGCTATTACGACGGCTTCAAGCTCAACACTGGTGCCGAAGGCACCACGGTCAAACTGTCGGCGGTCTCCACTGCGCTGACCGACACCGATGGTTCGGAAACCCTGAGCGTGAAGATCAGCGGCGCACCGGTCGGCTCGGTGCTCAGCGATGGCGCGGGCCATACCTTTACCGTCACGGCGACCAGCGGCGATGCCAACGTCACTGGCTGGAATCTCGGCAGCCTGACCGTCACGCCACCGCCGTACTACAACGGCCAGTTCAACCTGACCGTAACCTCGACGTCCACCGAACAGGTCGGCGGCTCGGCGAGCAGCACGGCAACCATTCCGGTCACCGTGGTGCCGGCGGTCTACAACGCCATCGTCGCCACTTCGGCCGATGACACCGTCACCGGTACCGATGGCAACGACATCATCGTTGCCGACATCGGCGGTCTGACCGTCGTGCCGGGCACCAACTACAACATCGCATTCATGGTCGACAGCTCCGGCAGTATGAGCACCTCGTCCATCAACGCGGCCAAGGACTCGCTGACATCGGTGTTCAACACCCTCAAGCAAAGCCTGGGCGGCAGCAATTCGGGCACGGTGAACATCTTCCTGGTGGACTTCGATACCCAGGTCAACAAATCGGTGTCGGTGAACCTCAATGACCCGAACGCCCTGACCAAGCTCAAGGCCGTGCTGGACTCAATGACGTCCGGCGGCGGCACCAACTACGAGGACGTGTTCAAGACCACGGCCAACTTCTTCCAGAGCGCTGAAGCGGTGGCCAACACCGGGGCGAAAAACCTCACGTACTTCATCACCGATGGCCAGCCGACCTACTATCAGAACGGCGAGCAGACCAACCCGACGCTGTATGGCAGCGTTAAGCTCGACAGCGTGGTGACGACCAGCAACTACAAGCTGGGCGACACCTTCAGCACTTACATCGATAACACCCACTACCTGAGCATCAACAGCGCCGGCAGCGTGGTATTGCAGACGTACAAGAATGGCAGTTGGAACTGGAGCAGTCTGGGCACTATTCACGCTCAGGGCGACGGTACCTATGAGCTGTCGAGCCTGGCCGGCACCGGCAACAGCACCGACTCGTCGACCACCAGCAACTCCAACAGTAGCTTCACGCTGCTCAGCGGTCTGTCGAACGTCGAGGCCATCGGTATCAACACCGGCGTCAGCCTCAACGATCTGAAGCCGTACGACTCAGACCACACGCCGCAAACCAACATCGATCCGAAGGACCTGGCCAACTCGATCATCGGCCACACCGAAGCGACGATGCCGGGCAACGACACTGTCAGCGGCGGCAACGGCAACGACATCCTGTTCGGCGATCTGGTGAGTTTCAACGGCATTGCCGGCGAGGGTTATCAGGCGATGCAGGCGTTCGTGGCCAAGGAAACCGGCGTCGACGTCAGCAAAGTCACCACCAGCAATGTGCACCAGTACATCACCGAGCACTATCAGGCGTTCGATGTGTCCGGTGCGCATGACGGCAACGACACCCTGCTGGGCGGCGCGGGCAATGACATTCTGTTCGGCTCGGGCGGCAACGACTTGCTCGACGGCGGTAAAGGCAATGACATCCTGCTCGGTGGCACCGGCAACGACACGCTGATCGGTGGGCAGGGCAACGACATCCTGATCGGTGGTTCCGGTGCCGACACCTTCGTCTGGAAGGCGGGCGACACCGGCAACGACGTGATCAAGGACTTCAAGGCCAGCGAAGGTGACCGCATCGACCTGCGTGACCTGTTGCAGGGCGAAACCGGCAGCACCATCGACAACTTCCTGAAGATCACCACGGTCGATGGCGTGTCGTCGCTGCAAGTCAGCTCGGGCGGCAAGTTCAACTCGGGCGATACCGCCGCCGCAACGCCGGACGTGACGATCAAACTGGAAGGCAACAACTGGTCCAGCGCCAACATTCACAACCTGATTGCCGGTAGCGATCCGACCATCAAAGTCGACCACAACAACAGCTGATCCGTGAACAAAACGGCCGCCCCAATGGGGCGGCCGTCACGTTTGTGCTGTCCGGACCGGTGACGATTGCGTCGCCGCACCGCATACTCGCGTGCGGTTGGCTATGCTGCTGACAGCATGACGCGGGTTCATTTCTGAGGGATGCTCAATGTTTTACGTGCAACGCGATGCGCAAGGCCAGTTGATTCGCGTGGAAGCCACGGCCTACGCCGAGGCCACGGAAACGCTGCCCGCCGACCACCACGAAATCCAGGCGTGGTACGCCAACGAAGCCGTGGAAAACAGCCTCAAACAGCTCAAGCAGAGCGACTTTGAAATGATTCGGGTACTCGACGACCTGATTCAGGTGCTGACCCAGAAAGGCGTGATCCGCGTCACCGACCTGCCCCCGGCGGCCCAGGCCAAACTGATGGACCGGACCCAGGCGCGTGAGGCGTTGGGCGGGTTGAGTCAGTTGATTGACGAGGATGAGGGCGGGTTGATCTGAAGACTCAATCTTCAGGCCCATCCGCGAGCAAACCCGCTCCCACAGGGGAACGGGTCAACAACTCAAATCCCCCGTGGGGGCGGGCTTGCTCGCGAAAGCGGCATCCGTGACGCCGCCAAACTAAAAGATCACCGCCAAGGCTTGGGCTCACCCAAAAACTGCCCCTGTACCCCATACAGCCCCATCTCGCGAATCACCGCCAACTCCCCTTCAGTCTCCACACGCTCGGCAATCAGCGGCAGATCAATGCTGTGCGCCGCACGCTGGATCGCCTCGATGAACAAGCGTTTGTCACTCTCCTGATCGATCGCACGAATGTAGCTGCCATCGATCTTCAAGTACGCCAGCCCCAGCCGCGCCAGGTTGCCGATCATGCTGAAGCGCCCGCCGAAACGCTGCAGACTCAAGGAGAAACCAAGCTCGCGCAGACGCCGGGTCAACTGTTCCAGTACGGCTTGCTCCGGCAATTGCTCTTCGCCTATTTCCAGGGTCAGACGCTCCCCCAGATTGGAATGAGCCCGTAAAATCTCGAAGACTTTGTTCAACGCCTGCGGATCGGCCAACGTCGCGGACGACAGGTTCAGCGCCAGCGAATCCTCATGCTCCATCATCTGCTCAAGCACGCGTTCGAGCATCAGGCGATCCAGTCGCGCGGTCCAGCCAAAACGCTCCAGCCACGGCAGGAAACGCCCGGCCGCAATAGTCTGGCCCTGATCATCAAGCAACCGCGACAGCACTTTGTAGTGCAGCACAAACTGCGTGTCTTCAGCGGCCACTACCGGTTGGAAGAACAGCTCGAAACGCCGCTGATTCAATGCCTGATCGAGCAAACGGTGCCAGGCGTGGTGATCGTCGCCAACGTCAGCCGTGAAGCTGTGATCGATACACGCCCAGTTCTGCTCGCCCTGCCCCTCGGCCTGCGCCAGCGCCTGATCGCCAAGGCTGAGCACGGCTTGCGGCGAATCGCCGTGGGCAAACGGCGCCAGACCAATCGACGCCACCGCCGCGACATCGGTAGCCCCCGTGGTATGCAAGCTGCCCAGCGCGGCATCAAGGCTTTGCGCCAGTTGCAGCGCTTCCTCACGGACCAGCCCCGGCGCCAGCACGGCGAATTCACCGCCGCGAATGCGGGTGACGAGGTTCTGGGTTTCCGGGTATCTGGCGCACTCGCGGGAGAGTTGCTCGCCAACCGCTTTCAGCAACTCATCAGTGCGCTGGCCGCCAAGGCGCTGATTCAGCCCGGCCAGGTCCTTGACCCGCAATAACAGCAAGTAACCGGAGCTGGCCTGCTCCGGGTTACTCACCCGATTGTTCAACTGCATCTCGAAATAGCGCCGGTTGGCCAGCCCCGTGAGGTTGTCCTGATAGGACTCTGCACGCAGTTTTTCACTGCGCTCGGCCTGCTCCTGAAACAGCGCCTTGAGCTTCTCGACCATCTGGTTCATGGCCAGCACCACGCGCCGCAACTCGGGTGTGCGCGGTAGCTGCGGCAGGCTGAGAAATTCGCGCCGGGCAATCGCATGGGACTGCTGGACCATGTAATCCAGCGGTTTCAATTGCCGGCGCAGCAACAGCGCGCCGAGTACGGCACTGACGGCGCCGCAGATCAGCAACCAGCCAAGACTGCCCAGCGCGCTCTGCCACAGCTTGGCGAGGGCGAACATCGGGTGACTGACCACTTCAACTCTTGCCGCCTGCTCCCAACCACGACTGACCAGCGCATCACCGCCAGCGGGCTCCAGACCAATCAGTTTGACGAACCAATCGGGCACGTTGGTAACGGCAGGGATGCCGCTGCGCTCAACGATGGTCTTGTCGGTCTTCAGATCAACCACGCGGATGCTCGCGTAATAGCCGCTGTCGAAAATCGAACTGACCAGCAACTCGACCATCGCCGGATCGTCGATATTAGGCGTCAATGACAACGCCAGCGCCGTCGCCGCGTCCTGAGCGTGGGAGCGCAACTGGTTGACGTACTGGGTGCGCGAGCTCTCCAGACTGACCATGAAGCTGCCGGTGAAGGCGACCACCAGGAACAGACAGATAGCGATCAACAGCTGTTTGAACAAAGACATCTGAGCGCGTGCTCCTAGTTAATCGTTTCGACCGGGAAACCTTCGGCCTGCATTTTTTTCAGCACATCCTGCCAGCGCGACAGGCGTTTGGTGTCACCGACCTTTTTGTTGCCCTTGGCCCCCGGCAAATACAGACCTTCGGCATTGAAAGAATAGACCGGCAGCAAATCGGTCCGTTGGGACGCAGGCTGGATCGAATCGATCAGACTGTCGAGCACCAGCGGCATGGCGTCGGGCGTGGAATAGTAGGTCAGCACCATGTGCGCGCGGTTCTGGCGCAGTGCCTTGACGTAAGTGATGCGCAGTTTGTCGCTGGAAACGCCCAGGTGGCGCAGACTGAAATACTTGGCGATCGCGTAGTCTTCACAATCGCCGGCGCCCTTCCACAGCGCCTCAATCGGGGTTTCCCAATAGTCGACCTCGTGCCACAGGTCGATGTCTTCGACATAGCGCACCTGTTTGTTGAAAAACAGGTTCACCACCTTGAGCTTGTCCATTTCGCTGACCTGTTTCTGCGTCGCCAGCAGATTTTGCCAGGCATCGATTCGCTGCTGCCCTGCGCCCAGCGGTCCATAGAGTGCCGTAGCCTTGCGGCTGATCGCCGAAAAATCCCAATCGGCATGCAGACCGCCCAGCATGAGGCCGGCCAGCAGCAGTGCGCAGCCTAACCAGCGCAACGTGCGGGGGATCACGAAACGTACCGCCACAGCAGGTTTCCAGGAGGCAGGAATGAAAGCGTTTGATGGTGAAGCTTAGCCGGGGAAAAAACAATGGCACCATGAGATCATCCTCGACGCGCTAAACTTCAAATGTGACGGAGATCCTCTACACGGTTTGACAACCTGTAGAGCAATCTCTAGTGTCATTTGGATCCAAATTCAGTCGACATACAGGGTGCGTAGTCGTGACTCAGAAGCCCAAACCGCTGCAGAGCATCAAAGTCGATAGGCCGATTCCCGCTCACTTGGCTCGCTCGACGATCGAAGAAACCCTGCGTGCCGCCATCCTTGATGGTCGTTTACCGTGTGGCACAGCCCTGCGCCAGCAGGATCTCGCCGATCTGTTCGGTGTCAGCCGCATGCCGGTGCGCGAAGCTTTGCGCCAGCTCGAGGCGCAGGCACTGCTGAGCGTTACCACGCACAAAGGTGCCGTGGTGGCCCCGCTGATTCAGGGTGATGCCGCGCAAACCTACGAGTTGCGCATTCTGCTCGAGTCCGAAGCCATGCGTCAGTCGATTCCACTGCTGACCGACGCTGATCACGCACAGGCAGCCCGTTACATCGAAGCGTTAGAGGCTCAACACGATTACACGGAAATCGGCCAGCTCAACCGCCTGTTCCACATGGCGTTGTACTGCAAGGCGCCCAACCAGCGGCTGTTGCGTCTGGTGGAGGACGGGCTCAACGAAGAGGAGCGCTTCCTGCGTTTCAACCTCGACGCCATGGGCCTGGGCAAACTGTCTCAGGACGACCATCGCGCCATGCTGCAAGCGGTGATCGAGCGTGATGTCGAACGCTCGATCGCTCTGCTCGAACAGCACCTCAACCGTGGTGTCGATGTCATCACCGAGTATCTCGCCAGTTCTGCCGCGCAAAACCACAAAGCCACACGTTGATCCCTGCACGCCGGGCTCAGACTTGCAGGTCTGCCCGGCGAATAACCCGCTTACAAATCCTCCGCGCACCGGCCACAAATACGCTGGCATCCATACCCCTTCGCTCTAACCTCCCTGCGTCAATCAGCCCGAAACTTGCACCCCTGCGGTGAAGAATCGGTAATAGCCGTGGCGGCCATTTACCCTCACTCTTGAACGGCCAACCCAAAAAGAACGGGCGACGCACCGCACCGCCGGCGCAGTCCCCGCAACAGGAACCTACGGAAGGAGCCTTGTCACGGGAAAAGGAAAGAATCGGCGCCCGTCATCGCCCACTTTCATCCCTTCAAATAACTTAAATCTCTTCATCACAAAGTTGCTTCGAGTGAGGCATTCACTCTGTACATTTCATTTTGGCCTTTATTGTCCGAAAGGAGCAACTTCGCCCCAATAAAACTTATTCAAATAGTTTTATCGGGCACACTCATACTTGAAAAAACGACAACTAAAAATAATTAAAATTAGACTTGTTAATTTGTTTGGCGTTGTATTAGTTTTTCCTCGCCGAGCTTGAACTTCCCGCACCAGTGGGGCGCAGACCAACCTTACAAGTAAAGGGATGGCAACGCCCAGTCCGGCTGCCGCGCAGTTCTAGACATACATCAATCCAACTTCATTGATTTGTATGAGGCTGCCGTACGCCTGGAAAAAGAATAACAAGCCGCTGTTCCATTGATTGCGCAGTTGAAAGAGCTGTCCCATTTCACATCAAGGATAAAGGCCCGTCATGTCTCAAATAAAGCACCAACTTGCCCAGAAGAAAGCCGAACTTAGCGTTCACCCCATCTTTGGCGAAATCGACTCATTGAGTACCTTGCAACGTTTCATGGAAACCCATGTGTTTGCCGTGTGGGATTTCATGTCGCTGACCAAACGCCTGCAACAGGAACTGACTTGCACCCGTCTGCCCTGGCTGCCACCGCGTGATCCCCATGCCGCACGTCTGATCAATGAAATTGTCCTCGGTGAAGAATCCGACGACTGCCTGAGCCATGGTCATTACAGCCATTTCGAGTTGTATCTGGATGCGATGCGCGAAGTCGGTGCGAGTACCTCGGCTGTGGAACGCTTCGTCGCGCTGCAGCAAGAAGGCGTGAGCTATGACGTGGCACTGCAGAGCATCGAGATCGATCCGGCCGCCGCGCAGTTTGTCCGCGACACGTTACGCATTGCCCTGCATGCGCCGGGACACAGCGTGGCCGCTGCGTTTCTGCATGGCCGCGAGAGTGTGATCCCGACCATGTTCCAGCGCATCCTCGATGACTGGGGCATCGGCATCGAACAGGCGCCGACCTTCCGCTACTACCTGGAGCGGCACATCGAAGTCGACTCCGAGGATCACGGCCCGGCGGCGGAACAGCTTCTTGAAAGGCTCGTCGACGGCGACCCGCAGCGAGAAAGCGAGGTTTACGCCAGCGCCATTGCCGCCGTCGAAAGCCGCATCGCACTGTGGGACGGCCTGCGCCTGAGCATGCGTGAACCGTTGGCGGAGGTGGCCCGATGAATGCCGCCGATTACCAATCTTTCGCCGAGGCGTGGGAGAGCCGCGCAACCATCCGTACCCGCCCGCGACGGGTACTGGAGGACGACCAGCGCCTGATCTATCCGCTCAGCCGCCAACCGCTGGTGCTCTGCGACACCTTCCTGCGCGAATGTCCGCAACAGCGTGATTTCGCCTTGGTGCAGACGCTGTACAAGTTCATCAACGACGTGGTGATCTTCGAAACCGAAATCGTCGACAAGACCGCCCGCAGCATCGCCAAGAACCGTTTCGCCGTGCCCTTCCCGTATGCCTGTCGTTACGACGCGATGACCGTGGTGGTGGACGAGGATTACCACGCACTGGTGGCGATGGATTTCATGCAGCAAACGGTGGCCATGACCGGCATCGAGCCGATTCAGTTGCCCGATGAAATCGAGCTGAGTCGGGCGATTCCGGCTGCCGTTGCGCTGGCACCTGAGCACCTGCGCAGCGCCGTGGAATTGATCTGCGTGGCCATCGCGGAAAACACCGTGACCGGTGACGTCGCGGCGTTCGCCCGGGACGACACGGTCAAGCCATCGATCAAGGGCCTGATGGCCGACCACTTGCTCGACGAGGGTCGCCATTCAAGTTTCTGGGCGCGGATGGTGCGCATCTATTGGCACACCGCAGGTCAGGCAGATCGCGAAACCATCGCGCAGATTCTGCCGGTGTTCATCGAACATTACCTGACCAACGACATCCAGAAATCCTTCGACCTGCGCCTGATCGATGCACTGCCGGTCAACGACGCCACGCGCCACTCGCTCAAGAGCGAAATGGCCGGACTGGCCTTTCCGATCAACCGCCACCACCCCTTGGTCGGCAACATCGTGAAGTTCTTCCACAACAGCTCGCTGCTCGACACGCCGTGTGTCCAGCACGCCCTGCACGACTATCTGGTTTGAAGAGGAGGCCGACATGAAACGTCTCGACATTTTGCTGATTGGCACAAGCCAGGCCATGGCTGACCTGGCGGTGGAGCTTGAACAACACGGGCATACATTGCGGCGCAACGGCGCAGCGAAATCGACGGTGGATTTGATCATCGACGATGGCTTCATTGCAGCCGGCGATCTCTGCGCCATTCCACACCTGCATCTGCGCCTGGGTGTCGATGCACAAGGCAGTGCAGGTTTGCCGACACTCGACCTGCTGTGCTTTCTCGGCTCGTCACTGATCAGCCGCACGCCGATAGCGGATGAGCCTTCAGGCAATGGCCAATCACTGCGCCAAAGGGCCCTGGCGCATGTGGTCGACGAGGTGGCATTGCTGGTCAGCCGCTTCTCCCGTGATGAGTCATATTTCCAACAGGTTGCGTGTGTTGCTGCGCCAGACTTTGAACAGGTGCAAAACCTGCTGTTCCTCGACAGCCTGGCCTACGTTCATCGCCTCAACGCCACAGCGCACCCGGCGCTGCTGCAACAGGCACAGACTCCGCTGATCGAAGGCCTGCAACAGAGCCTGATCCGCCACGCCGAACGCCCGGCGCTACACGTCGCCGAGCAGTCGATCAGCTACCGTCAGTTGCACGCTCACAGCCAGGCGATTCAACAGCGCTTGCAGCCGCTGCTCGACCAGCATCCGCAACCGTGGGTGGTTGGCATTTGCCTGCCAAAAAGCCCTGCACTGTTTGCCTCGATACTGGCGATTCTCGGCAGCGGCGCGGTGTACTTGCCGCTGGAGCCGAGCCATCCGTTGCAGCGCCAGCAATACATCCTGGAAAACGCGGGTGCCTTGCTGTTGTTGCATGACGGTGAACATCCGCTGAGCGAAACCATGCCGGGGCTGAATGTCAGCCATATCGACAGCACAGACGCCGATCTCGGTCGCCCCCTGATGCGCCAGCGCCCGGAACTCGACGCACCGTGCATGGCGCTCTACACCTCGGGGACCACCGGGCATCCGAAGGGTGTGCTGCTCAGTCAGGCGAATCTCGCGCACTTCACCGCGTGGTACGCCGACTACACGCAACTGCAGGCCGAGAGTCGGGTGTTGCAGTTTTCTTCGCTGAGCTTCGATTCCTCGCTGATCGATATTTTCCCGACCCTGCTCGAAGGCGCCGAACTGGTGGTGCCCAATGACACGCAACGGCGTGATCCGCTGCAACTGGTCGCACTCATCCGTCGTCGGCAACTGACCCACGCGTTTCTGCCGCCAGCGCTACTGAGCATCCTGCCGCTGGAGCAACTGCAAAGCGTGCAGCAGGTGATGACCGGCGGCGATGTCTGTGAGCCGTTCGTCATCGAGCAACTGACCCGCCAGGGCACACTGCACAATCTCTATGGCCCCACCGAAGCCACCGTGCTGATCACCGCTCGCCAGCTCAAACCCGGCGACAGCAATCGAACCCTCGGCGCACCGATCGCCAATAGCCAAGTGCTGATTCTTGATGACGATCTGCAACCGGTGGCCGAGCACACCGTGGGCGAACTGTTCATCGTCGGTCCCGGCGTCTGCCTCGGTTACCTGAACAATCCAGAGCAGACTGCCGAGCGCTACTTGACCCTGAATCTGCCGGATGGCCAGCCGTTGCGCGCCTACCGCAGCGGCGACATGGCCAAGTGGGGCGAGCACGGTATCGAGCTGTGCGGGCGGCGCGACAATCAAGTGAAGATCCGCGGTTTCCGGGTCGAGCCGGAAGAGATCGAACGTTGCCTGCGCGAGAGTCAGCTGTACCGACAAATCGCCGTGGTGATCGACAGTCAGCGGCGGATTCTGGCGTTTCTCGCCCAGCCTCAATCGGACGCCGCACGTGAAGCGCTGAAGGCCCACGCCCAGCAATTTCTGCCCGACTACATGCAACCGGTGGCGTGGACTGAGCTGCCGAGCATGCCGTTCGCCAGCAACGGCAAGGTCGACCGCAAAGCGCTGCTCGATCTGCCGGTGAGCGTCCAGGACAGCGGCCCGAAATGCCTGCCGGCGAATGCCGACGAAGCCCTGCTGCTGGAGATCTGGGCGCAACTGCTGGAGCTGCCGCCCGGTGATATTTGCACCGACGAAAGCTTCTTCAATCTCGGTGGGCACTCGATTTTGCTTTCGCGGATGTTGCTGCGCTTGCGTGAGGAGTTCGGCCGCAGCATCTCGATCAACCGCTTCATCGAACGGCCAACCATCATCAAACTGGCGACGCTGGTGCGTGGCAGCGATGCCAGCACCGTGCTCAGCGCTCTGGCCATGGCCGATGCCGAACGAGCGCTGGAGATCGAGCCATTGCCGATCAGCCGCATGGGCGATGTGCACAAGGTGATCGTCACCGGCGCCAACAGTTTCGTCGGCGTACATATTGTCGAGGCGCTGCTCGGTTGGGGCGCGAGCGAAGTGGCGTGTCTGGTGCGTGATGGCGGCGGGTTAACGGCGGAGCAGCGCTTTGCACAATCGTTGCGCGAGAACCGTCTCGAACACCTGGATCTGAGTCGAGTGCGCGTCTACGCGGCAGATATCTCTCGACCGCAACTGGGATTGGCTGACGACGATTATCAACGCCTTGATCGCGAGTTCGGCGCACTGGTGCACAACGCCGCCAACGTCAATCACGTACTCGATTACGAGTCGCTGGCGGCGGACAACGTCGAGCCGATTTTCGCCTTGCTGCGCCTGTGTGAGGGGCGCAGCAAAAAAATCTTCAATTTCGTCTCGACGCTGTCGGCCTCAAGCACGGTCGATGACGCCGGCCGGGTCCTGGAACTGCCCGCCGCGCCAACGCCACCGATCTACATTCGCAACGGCTACAACCTGTCGAAATGGGTCGGTGAACGTATCCTCGAACGGGCGCGCACGCTCGGGGTTCAGGTCAATCTGTATCGCCCCGGCAATATCAGTTTCAACAGCCTGAGCGGTGTCTGCCAGCCGCACAAAAACCGCTTGATGCTGATGCTCAAAGGCTCACTCCAACTCGGTCAGGTGCCGGCCTTCGCGCTGAATTTCGACTTGATGCCGGTGGACTTTCTCGCCCGTTTCATCGCCTTCCACGCCAGCCGTTATTCGGCGCAGCGCGCGGTGTTCAACCTGCACAACCCCGAGCCTTTGAGCTGGGACGCCTATGTCGATTCGTTTCGCGAAACCGGCAATGAGTTCTCGCTGGTCAGCGTCGCGGACTGGCAGCAGCAACTGGGGCGAGTCGATGCCGACAACGCGCTGTTCGGTGTGCTCGGTTTCTACCTCAACGGCTTCGAGGAAGACATCGGCGACATCTCCCTGATCGGCCATGCCAACGCCGAGGCCGGCGTACAGCAAATGGGTGCGCACTACCCGAAAAAATCCCCGGCGCTGCTGCGTCGCGGCTGCGATTACCTGAAAGAAATCAACTTCATCTAGTTCATCAAAAAGGAGCAACACCATGAGCACTCTGCAACCAGACACCCTGATCAAAAACCCGCACGGCTGCCACGTCGTCTCTTCAGTGGAAGTGCCGGCCGACGCTGCACACGTCTGGGCGGTGGTCGGCAACTTCGGCGGTTTCGACCGGTTCATTCCGGCGCTGTCGCACATCGAAATGACCGGCGAGGGCGTGGCTTCGCTGCGCAAGAAATGCTTCAAGGATGGCAACGTGGTGGTTGAACAACTCAACTCCCGCGATGAACAGGCACGGTGCATGACCTGGACGACGATCTACAACACCTTGGGCGTGGCCAATCTGTGGGCAGCGATGAATGTGGAATCGCTGGGCGAAGGCAAGTCGCGGGCGACCTGGACGATCATTGCCGAGCCTGCCAGTGGGGGGGCCGAAGCCCTGCCGGGGTTCAAGGAGTTTGTGCAGGGGTTTGCCGATGATGCGATGGGGAATGTTTTGAAGCTGTTTGTTTAAGGCTTTGGTTTAGCGGTGACTGAACTACCGCTATCGCGAGCAAGCCCGCGTCCACAGGATCTTGGTCTTACACAAATATTGTGTGCGCCAAAAACTGTGGAAGCGGGCTTGCTCGCGAAGAACGATAACGCGATCTGACTTCAGGTCAGATTTTGAAACTGTCGACCAACTGCTTCAACCGGTTCGCCTGCTGCGACAACGCATCACAATCCTTCAACGTCTCATTGAGGTTGGCCACGCTCTGCTGATTCAACAGGTTGATCTGGTTAACGTCGACGTTGAGGGTTTCCACCACCGCGGTCTGCTCTTCGGTGGCGGCGGCCACTGACTGGTTCATACCGTCGATTTCACCGATACGCTGGGTGACGCTGACCAGGCGCAGACCGGCCTGGTTGGCCACTTCAACGCTCTGCTCGCTGGACGCCTGACTGGCGTTCATGGTGCTCACCGCTTCACGCGAACCGACCTGCAGGGAAGTGATCATCTTGTGGATCTCTTCCGCCGATTCCTGGGTGCGATGGGCAAGGTTACGCACTTCGTCCGCCACTACCGCAAAACCACGACCGGCTTCACCGGCACGCGCCGCTTCGATGGCGGCATTGAGCGCCAGCAAATTAGTCTGCTGCGAGATGCCTTTGATCACATCGAGGATGTGGCCGATGTTGTCGGTGCTGGCATTCAGGGTTTCGATCTGAGTGCACGACAGGCTGATCTTCTGCGACAACTCTGTCATTGCCAGAATGGTTTGCTCCACCACTTGACGGCCATCATCAGCCTGCTCGCTGGCACCGCTGGCGTGCTGCGAGGCGTCGGCGGCGTTACGGGCGATTTCCTGCGTGGCGGCGCCCAACTCGTTAATCGCCGCGGCCACGCTGTTGGTACGCGCACTCTGCTCATCGGAGCCGACGATCGAGGCATTGGACGATGCCATCACCCGTTGCGACAGATCATGCACATGGCGAGTGGCCGAAGACACTTCGGAAATCGACGCGTGAATCCGCTCCACGAACTGGTTGAAGGCACTGCCCAGTTCACCGAATTCATCTTTGCTCTCGACCACCAGACGCCGGGTCAGATCGCCTTCGCCCTGGGCGATGTCCTGCATTGCACGGCCCATGGTGGTCAGCGGGCGCATCAACACGTTGATCAAAAGGCTCAGCAGAAGAGCAATGGCACCCACGGCAACGAACATCGCGATCAACGCCGAAGTACGGAACTGGCTGAGTGCGGCGTAGGCTTTGTCGTGATCGATCGACAGACCGATGTACCACTCGGCATTCGGCAGATCATTGACCGGGGTGAACGACAGGATGCGTTCCTGGCCGTTGAGCACCACGTTCTGGTTGCCCTTCTCGATGCGCACGCTGGAGTTGGGGTAGATGTCCTTGAGGTTTTTCATCACCTGATCTTTATCCGGGCTGACGATCACCTGACCGTCGGCGCTGACCAGGAACGCATGACCCAAACCACCGAAGTCCACCGAGTTGATGATCTTCACCAAGGTTTCCAGACTCAGGTCACCACCGACCACGCCGAGCAGTTCACCGTTCTTTTTCACCGGCATGGCGATGGTCACCACCAGACCGCCGACGGCGGCCATATAGGGCGGCGTCAGCATGGTTTTGTCGGCGACCACTGCTTGCTTGTACCAGGGGCGCTGCCGCGGATCGTAACTGTCCGGCATCTTCGCGTCAGGACGTTGAGTGAACACACCGTTGGCCTGACCGACATAGGTGAACTGGAAGTTAGAGGTGAAGGCCGGTTGATCAACCAGCCCCGGAAAATCAGCGTCCTTGCCCTGATGGGCAACGTTCTGCGCGAGGTTCTCCAAAACCAGAATCCGCCCGCTCATCCAGTTCTGCACGCTGCTGGCAGTCAGATCGCCCGCTTGCTGCACGGAAGACTGCAGGTTCTGGCGAATGGTATTTCGCTGAAGATAGTCGTTATAGAGGGTGAACAGCGCGAACGCCAGGACCACGACGCCCGAGGCGGCCAGCAGGATTTTATGGCTGAACTTGAGATTCATTTCATGGGACTTCTTATGACAAATGTGGGGATGCGTTCCGGGATGCAACATTCCATGTAACAGCGTAAGCAGCGTTCTACTGTCTGCTCTACTTTGGTGCACGCATGTCTCACCAGTCTGTCGGCACGTTTCGCAGAAATCTTAGGGCTTTGCACGAAATGGACGTCACTTCTACCAGATTCCCGCCGAACGGTGATCCAGAACCTGTGTCGCGGAAGGTTTTCTGACCACTACTCGAGCGCCAGGCACACTGAACAAATGATGATTGCAGTGTTCGGTGTTTTTATTTGGGGGGGTTCGCCAGTGACTAGCGTTATACCAGGTGGCGCAAATGGCAGGTTCGATACATCAGCAAAGCTCATAAAGCGGGAAGCCCTGAAACGAGAAAACCCCTGACTGCGTTAGCAGACAGGGGTCTCGGAATTCGATCTTGACGATGACCTACTCTCACATGGGGAAACCCCACACTACCATCGGCGATGCATCGTTTCACTGCTGAGTTCGGGATGGGATCAGGTGGTT
>NZ_JBIUWN010000089.1:0-20132 GCF_044743485.1 Pseudomonas sp. NPDC087614
ATACGACGCCTTCGGTCGACGCATCCGCAAAACCGTCGACGGCGAAACCACCGAGTTCTTCTGGCAGGGCGACCACCTCGTCGCCGAAAGCAGCACAAGCCAGTACCGCAGCTACGTCTACGAACCCGGCACCTTCCGCCCGCTGGCGCTGCTGGACGGCAAAGGCCCGAAAAAAGCCTGCCCGTTCTACTACCAACTCGACCACCTCGGCACCCCGCAGGAACTCACCGACTACAGCGGCGACATCGTCTGGTCGGCGCAATACGACGCCTACGGCAAAGTCGCCGCCATCACCCTGGCTGGCGAGGACTACCTGGACCAGCCGCTGCGGTTTCAGGGTCAGTATTTCGATGGGGAAAGCGGGCTGCATTACAACCGGCACCGGTATTACGACCCACGGCTGGGCAGGTATCTGACGCCGGACCCGGTGAAGTTGGTGGGTGGGTTGAATCAGTATCGGTATGTGCCGAATCCGACGGGGTGGGTGGATCCGTTGGGGTTGAGCTCAAACTGTCCGCCGCCGAAGAAGCCGGGTTGTACGGTGCCGGGTGATGTAAGTGGAGCTAAGGTCAATGAAGGTGAGCCAGCGCTGCCGAAGATGACAGCGCAGGAGCGGAGGGCGAGGATTGATGAACTGGCGGAGGAAAATGCGAAGCGTGAAGTTTTGAAGCTGGAGAAAAAGTACAAAATGCATACCGTCGCGAAGCATAACCCGGAGATACCGGACAAGGCGCTGAAGCAGAGATCCATTGACGGTAGTCATCCGACAAAAAAAGGAGTGAAGGAAGGTGTTAATTCAAGCTCTCAATTTAAGAGCTGGTTGCTTCAGCTTCATGCGATTAATGATGCTATTTCCCGAATGAGTCGAAAGCCACCAGCACCTACTGGATTTACAAAGACAGGTGATCCAGTTGTAAGGAAGGAAATGCCAAATGGTGGTAGAGGATATAAGCCGAATAAAAAGGATAAACAAAATCCAAAATATATTGATGAATTAAATTACTCAGAAGTACGGTTTGATAGTAAAGATATTAAGAAGCCTTATACAGCATTCCCAGATTAAGGTAGTCATTATGTTGAAGTGGCCAGAGTTCGATTTTCCATTTGTTCCTCAGCTATCTTACTGGCTTGGAGGGATAGAGATATATGATCGTGAAGAAACTTTAGGGGTTTTATTGTCAGCCTATGATCCTAATAAACACTCCGATAGAGAGGTGGTAATAAAGGAGTTTATTCTCAAGAATTTCCCCGGATTCACATATAGACATAAGTTTTTGATGGTGAAGGTTCTTGAGGATGCTTTGAACTCACCCGGATTTAATTTTTCAGAGCAGTTTGAGGATGACTACGACTCAAACACCAGCGTTGCATGGGGTGAAATGATGGTGAATGATCCGCGCGAATTTTTTGAAGATATATATAAATTAGCCAGTGAACAGTGGAGTGAAGATATAGACAAGGCAAGGGCGGAGAATCAGTCGACTTGGTGATTATTTACGAGCCTTAAACCTGATTGTCTGGGCAGACCTCTTCGCGAGCAAGCCCGCTCCCACAGGGATTTTTGTTGTTTGGGAGTTAGCGTTGGCCGATTAGTTGTGGAGGATGTAGATCGGACGCAGTGAGGCTATCAATCACATGCACGCTATACCCCGGAACATTCTTCGCATGATGCTTGGCCTGCGATGCCATTTCCGCGAGTTGACTAGCATCGAGTTGTGCGCAGGCTTCGGGGTGTAGATGCACGACGCCGATGGACAGCGACAACAGCGGAAACTCCTGCCGCACCCCTTGGCGATTCGGTGCGATGAAACAGCCAGCTTCGAGGTGTTCGGGGCGATAGAAGCGCCGGCATTGGCTCTGGAAATCATCGAGCAGTTGATTGAGGCGTTTGCGCCAATCCTCGGGGCCAAGGACCAGGAGGAAGTCGTCGCCGCCAATATGGCCGACGAAGTCGCGCGACGGGTCGACGCGCTCGTTTAGGCATTGCGCCAGACACAGCAGGACTTCGTCACCGCGCCCATAGCCATAAATGTCGTTGAAGGGTTTGAAGCTGTCGATGTCGACGTAGCAGATGACCGACTCGCGGCCCTGTTGCAGCAGGCGCGTCAGGCATTGCTGGATCGGCACGTTGCCGGGCAGCAGGGTCAGCGGGTTGGCGTAGCGGGCTTGCTGGATTTTCAGTTCGGTGATCAGTTTGAGTACGTCGATCACGCGGCCGAGGCCGAGGTAGCTGCCGTTGAGCATGATGATGAAGTCTTCTTCGATGCGCTGACGGGCACGACTGGTGATCAGGCGGCTGACCTGTTGCAGCGACTGGCTCATCTCCACGGCCAGGAAGTCGTCGTTCATCAGTCGGCTGATGGGTTTGCGTGCGAACAGGTCGGTGGCGAACGGTTTGAGCAGAGCATCCGAGAGGGAATGACGATGGACGATGCCGCACGGTTGGCCTTGTTCGTCGAGTACCGCCAGTGAGTTGAGGTTGGCTTGGCGACGGAAGGCTTCCAGCACGGTGGCGGTGGGTGTGTCGCGCGGTACGGCCGGTTGGTCGTTGAGCAGGGCGCTGAGGTCGCTGCCTTCGTCGTTCAGCGCGACGGCGCTGCTGTCGTGCTTGGGCATCAAGGCGCGGGCATCTCGAGGCGGGTGCTCCTGTGGACGTCCCAGCAAGTAACCCTGCACCAGATCGACCCCCATCTCTGTCAACACTGCCAGCTCTTCCGGCAGTTCGATGCCTTCGGCGATGACTTGTGCCCGGGATGCTTTGGCGATTTGCAGGATCGAGCCGACGAACTCACGCTTCAGCGCATCCTGATGAATGCCATCGATAAAGTGCCGGTCGATCTTCACGTAATCCGGACGCAGTTCCGACCATAGACGCAGGCTGGAATACCCGGCACCGAGGTCATCCAGCGCAATCGAAAACCCCATCGCCCGATAGTGATGCAAAGCGGTTTGCAGCAACTGGAAGTCATCGATCGGGGTTTGTTCAGTGAGTTCGATCACCACCTGACTCGGCGGGATGCCGAAGTCTTGCAGCAATTGCAGTGTCCGCCCTGGCTGATGCGCTGCTTCGAGCAAGGACTCCGGCGAGACATTGAGAAACAGCTTGCCCGGTAATTGCTGCTCGTTGAAGCGACGGCAAGCGCTTTGTCGGCAGGCGATTTCCAGTTCGCTTAGACGACCGGCCTGACGCGCCACTGCGAACAACGCGATAGGTGAGTGAAGAGGGCTGTTGGACGGACCACGGGTGAGGGCTTCGTAGCCAAGGATACGTCGCTCGGAAAGGCAGATGATCGGCTGGAACAGGCTGTTTAAACCGCTTTGAGTCAGGATCGAGCTCAAGGCACTCAGCTGTTCGGTCGTGGTCATGGCGATCTCTGGCGATAAAAAAGGACTGGGAGCGTTCTCGGTGAAGAGAGTGGCTCCCAGTCCTTTATTGCACGACAGAATGATGACTGTTTGATGACGATCCGGGGATCGTCAGCATTAAATTGCCATCACCTTACTTCTTCGCCACCTGATTACTCAGCTTCAGGTAATCCAGCAGAACCCGGCCGGTCTCGGCCAGATAGGCGTCGTCTTCCGGTTTGACTTTGTCCGGATCGGCTGCGGCGAGAGCGTCTTCGTCTTCTTTTTTCAGCTCTTTGAGCGGTTCTTCGCCCTTGGCCTTGCGACGGATGTTCTCCATCACCAGTTGCTTGGCATCGATGTCGGCATGCTGGGCGCGGCGCTCGGTCTCGTTGAGGCTGACGGTTTTCTCCTCCATCAGCTTCTGTGCCAGTGCCAGCTTGTCGCGGATGAACACGAACTCGGCGTCTTTTGCAGAGCGGGTATCATGCTCGGACTTGAGTCGCACCAGGTAGGGCTTGAACGGATCGGCCGCCGGTTTGATTGCTGCCTTGATGGTGTCCCATGGCATGGCTTCCGGCAGAGCACTCTCGCCGATTTCCTTGGTGTCGATCAGCGACGGGTAGTCGATGTCCGGCAGTACGCCCTGATGCTGGGTGCTCTGGCCGGAAACCCGGTAGAACTTGGCCAGGGTCAGTTTCAGTTCGCCGTGGTTGAGCGGCTGAATGGTCTGCACGGTGCCTTTGCCGAAGGTCTGGCCACCGATGATCAGCGCGCGGTGATAGTCCTGCATGGCACCAGCGAAGATCTCCGAAGCCGATGCGGACAGGCGGTTGACCAGCAGCGCCATCGGGCCTTTGTAGAAGGCACCCGGGTTTTCATCCTCAAGCACGTCGACGCGGCCATCGGCGTTACGCACGAGTACGGTCGGGCCCTTGTCGATGAACAGGCTGGTCAGCTCGGTGGCTTCCTGCAGAGAGCCACCGCCGTTGTTGCGCAGGTCGATGACCACGCCGTCAACTTTGTCTTTCTGCAACTCGGTCAGCAGTTTCTTGACGTCGCGGGTGGTGCTCTTGTAGTCCGGATCACCGGCACGGAACGCCTTGAAGTCGAGGTAGAAGGCCGGGATCTCGATGACCCCAAGCTTGTAGTCCTTGCCGTCCTGTTTCAGATGGAGGATGGACTTCTTCACGGCCTGATCTTCGAGCTTCACCGCTTCACGGGTGATCGAGACGATCTTGGTGGTCTGGTCGTTCGGCGCATTGCTCGCCGGAATCACTTCCAGGCGCACCACGGTGCCTTTCGGGCCGCGGATCAGTTTGACCACTTCGTCCAGACGCCAGCCGACCACGTCGACCATCTCTTTGTTGCCCTGCGCAACGCCGATGATTTTGTCGGCCGGTGCGACTTGCTTGGTCTTGTCGGCAGGGCCTGCCGGCACCAGGCGCACGACTTTCACTTGATCGTTGTCGCTCTGCAACACTGCACCAATGCCCTCGAGGGACAGGCTCATGTTGATGTCGAAGTTTTCCGCGTTATCCGGCGACAGATAGTTGGTGTGCGGATCGTAAGACATGGCGAAGGTGTTGATGTATGCCTGGAAGATGTCTTCCGGACGGGTCTGGTCCAGGCGCGCCAACTGGTTCTTGTAGCGCTTGGTCAGGGTTTCCTGGATCTGCTTCGGCTCTTTGCCGGCGATCTTCATCCGCAGGACTTCGTCCTTGACGCGTTTGCGCCACAGGTCGTCGAGTTCTGCTGTGGATTTGAGCCAAGGGGCGTCCTTGCGATCGATCTGCAAGGTTTCCTTGGTGGTGAAGTCCATCTTGTCGACGCCTTTGTTCAGCTCGGCAAGCGCGAAGTCCAGACGCGCCTTGACGCGGTCCAGATAGCGCTTGTAGATGGTGAACCCGGCGTTGAGGTCGCCGCTTTTGAGGAAGTCGTCGAACTGGGTCTTCCACTTGTCGAATTCGGCGATGTCGCTGGCCATGAAGTAGCTGCGCGATGGGTCCAGCAGCTTGAGATAGCTCTCGTAGATGATCACCGAGCGCGCGTCGTCCAGCGGCGGCTTGCTGTAGTGGTGGCGCTTGAGCAACTCGACGACGTTCAGGCTGGCGATGACCTCATCGCGATCAGGCTGCAACTTGTCCCAGCTGTTGGCTGCGAAGGTATTGCCCGACACCGGCAACAGGCCGATACCGATAAAAAGAGCGAGGGCGGTGCTGGGGAGCAAATGCTTCATGCTGATTCGACGCGGGGACAATTGATAACGCATATTAGGCCGTCTTTGAAGTCGCCGGATCTACAAGAGCCGGTCGCATAATGCAAAAAGCCCGGCGCTACAGCTTCGGGCTCAGTCCAGACTCACTATGGAGGCACTGTGAAGGCATTGCAAGGCGTTGAAGGTCAAGTGGTATGGGTTGAAGAGGCGAGTCCTACGTGCGATGTAGGACAAGTTCGCATCCGAGTGGCGGCAGCCGGCCTTAATCGTGCCGACTTATTGCAAAAGGCAGGGCTTTATCCGCCGCCGCCAGGGGCCAGCCGAGTGCTGGGTCTTGAGTGCTCCGGGGTCATCAGCGAGGTCGGTGCGGGCAGTTCGTGGCAGGTCGGTGATCGTGTCTGCGCCTTGTTGGCTGGGGGCGCGATGGCCGAAGAGGTGGTGGTCGACGGGCGTCACGTATTGCCGGTACCCGAGGGTGTTTCGCTGGTCGAGGCCGCGGCATTGCCCGAGGTTTACGCAACCGTCTGGTTGAATGTGTTTCAACTTGCGGCGCTCAAACCGGGTGAGAAAGTTCTCTTGCACGCCGGGGCAAGTGGAATTGGTTCAGCCGCCATTCAGCTGTGCAAGGCGTTTGGCAACCCATGTTGGGTCAGCGTCGGCTCGACCGAGCGTTTGGCTTACTGTGAGGCGCTGGGGGCCCAGGGCGGGGTGGTGCGTACCGATGATCTGGAAAGCCTGCGCGACTTCGGTCCGTTCGATGTGATCCTCGATCCGGTGGGCGGCAATTACTCTGCGCTGAATCTCAAGTTGATGGCATTGGATGGGCGTTGGGTGTTGATCGGTTTGATGGGCGGCCGTGAGGCGAAACTGGACCTGGCGCAGGTGTTGGCCAAACGCGTGCAACTGCTGGGCTCGACATTGCGCAGTCGTGACGATCAGTTCAAGGCCGATCTGTTCAGTGACCTGAGCCAGCATGTATGGCCATTGTTCGCTGAAGGGCGGTTGAGCCCGCAGTTGGCCAAGGCCTTCCCGATCAAGGATGCCGAGGCGGCGTTTGCCGAGCTGGCGAGCAATACCGTGGCGGGGAAGGTGGTGTTGGTGATTGATGAAAGTCTGAGCTGACACCACACAACCATTGTGGGAGCGGGCTTGCTCGCGAAAGCGCAGTGTCGGTCGATAGATTATTGACTGATCCACCGCCTTGGCGAGCAAGACCGCTCCCACATTTGGATCTATGTTTACTTCCAGAGATGAATTGGCCAGCCGGCCTTTTCGGCGTGTTCAAGCAACACCGGATCCGGATTGACCACATGCGGGAAATCCACCTTCAGCAACAACGGCAGATCATTGCGTGAGTCGGAATAAAAACTCGCACCTTCCAGGTTCTCTTCCTCAGCATCCAGCCATTCCAGCAGGCGGGTGATCTTGCCTTCGCGGTAGGTCAGGGTGCCGACAGTCTGGCCGCTGTACACGCCGTGCGCCAGGTCCAGTTCGATGCCTAGAATCTCGTCGATGCCCAGTCGATCGGCAATCGGTTTGACCAGATGGGTGCCCGACGCCGAGATCACCAGAATCCGGTCGCCCGCTTTGCGATGGGCGGCGATGGTTTTGGTGGCGTCACTGAAAATGATCGGCTCGATGAAGTCTTCCACCCACGGGCCAACCAGATGTTCGACTTCTTCCGGCGAACGGCCGATCAACGGCTCCAGGCTGAACGCCATATAGTCTTCCATGCGCAGTTTGCCATGGCTGTAGGCGTCCATCAGTTCGTTGTTCTTGCGCATGAACGACTCGGGATCGACCCAGCCCAAACGGCCCATCTGCTCACTCCAGAGGATGGCGCAGTCGCCGTGGATCAGGGTTTCGTCCAGATCAAAAATTGCCAGGGCCATCAGTGCAGTTCTCTCTTCAACTTCAGCAAAGTCATCAGGCTACCTCACACAGGGCCGTCGGATCGATGGAAAGCGCCAGACGCTGACCGTCCGGGTGCAGATCGGCCGCCGAGCGGTTGAGTACATCCACCACCAGTTCGACGCCACGGGCTTCGATCCGATAACGGATGACATTGCCGAGCAGGCTGTGGCTGCGGATCTGTGCGTCGAGTTCGCCATTGAGGCTCAGTTCGATGGCTTCCGGGCGAATCGCGATGCGGTGGTGGATCGGCCGTTGCAGCAGTTTCGAGGCGCTGTCAGCATCGAGCAGATTGTAGTTGCCGATGAAGCCGGCGGCGAACAGATCGACCGGCGCGGTGTACAGGGTTTCGGCGTCGCCGCTCTGGACGATTTTCCCCTGGTTCATCAGGAAAATCCGGTCAGACATGGTCAGGGCTTCTTCCTGATCGTGGGTGACGAAGATCGTGGTCAGGCCGAGTTCGCGCTGGATCTGACGGATCTGTTCGCGCAGGTGTTTGCGAATGCGCGCATCAAGGGCTGACAGCGGTTCATCCAGCAGCAACAGGCGCGGGCGAGTGACCAGCGAGCGGGCGAGGGCGACACGCTGACATTGGCCTCCGGACAATTGATGCGGATAGCGGCGGGCAAAGTCGTTCAACTCAACAAGTTTCAACACTTCGGTGACGCGCTTGTGGCTGTCGTCGGCATTGACCTTTTGCATGCGCAAACCAAAAGCGACGTTTTGTTCCACGGTCATGTTGGGGAACAGCGCGTAGCTTTGAAACACCATGCCGATTCCGCGTTTCTGTGGGCTCAGCGGCACGATATCGACGCCATCGAGCAGGATCTTGCCGGCATCGACCGGCGTCAGGCCGGCGATGCAACGCAGCAGCGTGGATTTGCCGCAACCGGACGGGCCGAGCAGGGTGACGAATTCGCCCTTGTTGATTTCGCAGTTGATGTCGCTGAAAACCGTGGTGCCAGAATAGTTTTTCTGCAGATGTTGGACGCTGACATAGCTCATTGGCTTTTGTCCTTGTTCAAAATGTTGGCGATCCAGGTCAGGACCAGCACGAAAAAGAAATACGAGATGACCAGCGCACTGGTGAAGTGGCCGCTGCTGTTGCGCATGTTGTTGAGGTAAACCTGCAGGGTTTCGTAGCGCGTGCCGACGAGGATGTTGGCGAACACGAACTCGCCGAACAGGAACGAGAACGACAGCAACAAGGCCACCATCAGCCCTTTACGCAGATTGGGCAGCACCACCAGAAACGCCGCCTGAAAGGTGCTTGCACCGAGCAGTTGTGCGGCGTCCATCAGGTCGCGCAGGTTGATCGCTTGCAGGTTGTTGGTAATCGCCCGGTACATGAACGGCAGTGCCACGGTGAAGTAGCAACCGATCAGAATCCAGGGCGTGCCGACCATCGCCATCGGCCCGGAACCGTACAACTGCAACAAGCCGACCGAGGACACCACGGGAGGCACCGCGAAGGGCAGCAGGATCAGGATGTTCATCAGGGCATCGAGTTTCGGAAAGTGGTAATGCACCACAAACAGCAGCGGCAGAATCAGCACCACCGACAGCACCAGCGCGCCGACACACACCAGCAATGATTGACCGAACGCGTGCAGGAAACGCGGATCGCTCCACAACTGGATGTACCACTTGAAGGTGAAACCGCTGGGCAGGATCGTCGCCGACCAACTGCTGGCGATCGAGTAGACCAGCGTTCCGGCGAGCGGCAGCAACAGAATGGCAAACAACAGGTAGACCACGACGCGGTGGTAGAGACCGGCCGGGCCGGATTCAGCGCGAGACATGGTAGCTCCTCTTCAGCAGCAGTTGATGCACGACGGTGACGATGGTCATCAGCGCTATCAGCACCACGGCCAGCGCACTGGCCAGATTGGGATCGAGCGAAATATCGCCGGAGACCATCGCCGCGATGCGGATCGGCAGCACGTTGAAGTTACCGGTGGTCAGGGCGTAAACCGTGGCGTAGGCGCCAAGGGCATTGGCCAGCAGGATCACGAACGTGCCAAGCAGCGCCGGGGTCAGCACCGGCAGACCGATGTGTCGCCAGAACTGCCAGCCGTTGGCGCCCAGCAGCGAAGCCGACTCGCGCCAGTCTTCACGCAAGGCGTCGAAGGCTGGGTAGAGCAGCAGTACACCGAGAGGAATCTGGAAGTAGGTGTACAGGATGATCAGCCCGGTTTTCGAGTACAGGTTGAAGTCTTGAATGATTCCGGTCTGCTTCAACATCAGGGTGATGCTGCCGTTGAAACCGAGCAGGATGATGAACGCGAAGGCCAGAGGCACGCCGGCAAAGTTGCTGGTCATGTTGGCAAAGGCATTGACGAAATTGCGCAGTTTCGAGTCGACCTGGCGCAGGGAGTACGCTCCGAGCACGGCGATGATGATGCCGAATACGCTCGACCAGAAACTGATCTCAAGGCTGTACTGGATCGCCTGTCGATAGAACTTCGAACTGAAGATTTTGGTGAAGTTTTCCAGGCCCCAACCAAACTCTTCCGATTGCAGACTGTTGATCATCACCCAGACCAGCGGGGCGATTTCGAACACGATGAAGAACACTGCGAAAGGCACCAGGCACAGCGCAGCCAGCCATTTACCACGATTCATCGCGTTCACTTGAGTAACTCCCGGCAGACGGCTTTGTCGTGGGGCACGCCGAGCAGTTCGCAGACGGTGCCGCAAATGTCGGTCTGCTTTGGCGCAGCGGCAGCGTTGAGGCTGAAGGCGTCGCCGAGGACGAACAGCGGCACTTGGCGTTCTTCCGGGAGCAAACCGTTGTGCGAGCGATCGTTGTTCATGCCGTGGTCGGCGGTCACCAGCACTTGATAACCGGCATCGAGCCAAGCCTGCAGATAATCGGCGAGGATGATGTCCGCCGAGCGCGCGCTGTTGCGGTATTGCGGGGTGTCGAGGCCGTGCTTGTGGCCGGCGTCGTCAATGTTCATCGGATGGATCAACAGGAAGTTCGGCGCGTGGCGCAGGCGCAGGTTTTCGGCGTCGGCGAACAGGTGCGAATCCGGGTAGTGATCGTTCCAGTAGAAATGCCCATGCTGGATCGGCAGCGATGGATCGTCTGTGTGACGGTCACGGGCGGCCTCGAACGGCGAGCGGTTGTACAGCTCACTGACCCAGTGATAGGCCGCGGCGGCGGTTTTCAGGCCGGCGTCGCGAGCATAGTGATAGATGCTGCGCTGATTGGACAGGCGCGAGACGTTGTTATGGACGATGCCGCTGTCGATGGGCGGCACGCCGGTGAGGATGCATTCATAAAGCGGTCGGGACAGGGCCGGCAACTCGCACTCCAACTGGTAGAGCGCGGCGCGTCCTGCGCCAACGTAAGCTTGCAGATGCCCCATGGCGTGACGTGCGACCTCGTAGTTGAGACCGTCGAGCACGACAAGGATGACGTTGTGCTTCATAGGGGCAAAAACTCCGCGAAATTTTCCAAAACTCTCAATCAACTCGATCCACTCCCACAGCTGGATCCCTGGTGGGTCCAGCTGTGGTGAGCTTCAGGGTTATTTCATCTCTACGATGACTTCTTCGTTCCACTTCTGCGGCAGGGATTTGGAGGTTTTTTCCCACGCATCGGCGTCTTTGATCGGGGTGACGTTTTTGTACTGCTCGTTCGGCAGCAGTTTGGCTTTCACGTCTTCGGGCAGTTGCAGGTGTTCGGCGCGGATCGGACGGGCGTTGCCGCGAGCGAGGTTGGTCTGGCCGGCGTCGCTGAAAATGTATTCGCGGGTCAGCTTGGCGGCGTTCGGGTTTTTCGCGTACTTGTTGATGATCGTGGTGTAGCCGGAAATCACCGAGCCGTCAGACGGGATCAGCACCACGTAGTCATCCGGGTTGGCCATCTTGGCCTTGTAGCTCAGGCCGTTGAAGTCCCAGACCACACCGACTTCGATTTCGCCTTTTTCCATGGTGGCGATGGTCGGGTTGGCCATCGACAAACGACCTTGCTTGGCGATGTCTGCGAACATCAGCAGGGCAGGCTGGATGTTTTTCTCGTCGCCGCCGTTGGCCAGTGCCGCAGCCAGTACACCGTTGGCCGCTTGTGCAGCGGTGCTCACGTCGCCGATGGACACCTTGTATTTGCCGCCCTTGAGGTCAGCCCATTTGGTCGGCACTTCGGAGCCGTGCAGCAACTTCTTGTTGACGATAAACGCGATGGTGCCGGTGTAGGCCAGTGCCCAGTTGCCGTCCTTGTCCTTGGCCCATGCAGGCACTTGATCCCAGGTGCTTGGCTTGTAAGGTTGCACTACGCCTTGCTTGACCGCGATCGGGCCGAAGGCAGCACCGACGTCGCCGATGTCAGCGCTGGCGTTGTCTTTCTCGGCGGCGAATTTGGCGATTTCCTGGGCCGAGCTCATGTCGGTGTCGATGTGTTTCAGACCGTAGGTCTTGGCCAGGTCTTCCCAGGTGCCTTTCCAGTTGGCCCAGTCATCGGGCATGCCGACGCTGTTGACGGCGCCTTCCGCTTTCGCAGCGGCTTCGAGGGTTTTCAGGTCGGTGTCGGCCGCCATGGCGGCTGTACACATTGCGATGGTCGAGCCTAACAGTGTTGCCAGGAAAAGCTGTTTCATTACGAAGCTCCTTGGTCGTGTTCAACGCTGCGATTGCGGTTTGTGTTGGTCTAGGTCAGCAATACCTGAGCCAATTTAAGGGTGCTGGATGACACTTTGATGTCGATGGCCTTGCGCAAGACCCTTTATTTGCCCTGGATCGGCGAGTGCCAAGTAAGCGTAGACCATGCTCAAAGCCCCGCAGGGCAGGGAAACTGGCCGGTGTATTGCAAGTCGTGAGAGCGACCGCTGGGCAGTTTTGTCATCTCTCGGTCATCTGCACTGCCTAGGCTTGCTACACACTCAAACGGTTCATTGGCCGTTCGGTTTTGCCCCGAAACAGTGCTGGTCTAGTCCAGATAGGTAACGTTGATGCGCGATGAGGCAACAAAAGCGGTGACAGCCATTGGGCAAATCCTGCAGGAGCAGCTCGACCACGGGCTGTTGGCTCCCGGCAGCAAGTTGCCGGCCGAGCGCAAGCTTAGTGAGTTGTTCGGCACGACCCGCATTACGGTGCGTGAGGCCTTGTTGCAATTGGAGGCGCAGGGGCAGATTTATCGTGAGGAGCGGCGTGGCTGGTTCGTCTCGCCGCCGCGTCTGGCGTACAACCTGATGCAGCGCAGCCACTTTCACGCGATGGTCAGTGCGCAGGGGCGGGTGCCGTCGACCGAGGTGATTTCGGCACGACTGCAGCCGGCGTCGGCGGCGGTATGTGCGTGGTTGCAGTTACCGGCGCTGTCGAGCGTGATTCAGATTTGCCGGTCGCGGCGCATTGATGGGCGGTTGGTGCTTTATGTGGAGCACTATTTGAACCCGCGGTTTTTTCCGGGAATCCTTGAGTTCGATTTGAATCAGTCGATTACCGAGTTGTATGCGCGGCATTACGATTTGCACTATGGACGGGTGCGCTTCGAGATTGTGCCTACGTCGTTGTCTGTTGATGCGGCGGCGGCTTTGAAGGTGTCGGTGGGGAGCCCGGGGCTGCGGATTGCTCGGGTCAATTATGACCAGCATGAGCGCTTGATTGATTGTGATCTGGAGTTTTGGCGCCATGATGCGATTCACGTCGGTGTTGATGTGGTTTGATCTTGGCGGCCTCTGGGCCGATCAGGTTCTTGTTGATGGGGTGAATATCCGCTGCTTAAGCGCTATTCCTTCGGCTGACCACCGCCGGCAGTGATCACTTGCACGCTCATCCGCGGCGTCGCCAGATCCAGTCCTGCCTCATCCAGATGTCGCTTGAGCGACAGGTTGAAGGCTCGGGAAACTTCCCACTGTTTGATCGGCGCGGTCTTGAAGCGGGCGCGCAGAATCGCGCTGCCGGATTCGAAACTTTCCACACCTTGAATTTCCAGTGGCGACCAGATGTTGCGGCGTTGCAGCGGGTCGGTGCGCATTTTCTGGCCGACTTCGCGCATCAGCTTGATCGCGTCGTCGATTTCCATGTTGTACGGCACTGCCACGCGGAAGATCGCGTAGCCGAATTCCCGCGAATAGTTCTTGATGCTTTTGATTTCGCTGAACGGGATGGTGTGGACGATGCCGTCAATGTCACGCAGGCGCACGGTGCGGATGGTCAGGCCTTCGACGGTGCCGAGGTGACCGCCGACATCCACGTAATCATCGATGGCCAGGGAGTCTTCGATGATGATGAACAGGCCGGTGATCAAATCTGCCACCAGCGACTGTGCACCGAAACCGATGGCCAGACCGATCACACCGGCACCGGCCAGCAGTGGCGTGACGTTCATGCCCATGTTCGCCAGGGCGACGATCAGCGCAATGATGAAAATCGTGATGAACAGGACGTTGCGGATCAGCGGCATCATGGTTTGCGCGCGTGCGTTGGCCAGACCTTTGCGCGAGCGCGTGAGGGCGTGGTGCACGGCGGTGTCGCTGAGTATCCAGATCAGCCAGGCGAAGATCAGCGTGCCGATCAGGCTGAACAGTTTGACGCTGATATCGTGACCTTCGCCCTCGGTGAAACCGATCAGCGACATGCCCCAGACGCGCAGCCCCAGCTCAATGAACACCAGCCACACGAGCAGGTGGGCGAGGGTGTAGAAAAAGCTCTTCAAGCGATCGGAATACAACGCATGGCGTTTCGGCCCGCGTGGGGGTTTGAGCGAATGGCGGCGCACCAGCCCGTTGATGACCATGCACAACACCAACAGCACGGTGCAGAGCAGCGACTGGCGCAGCGCGGTACTGGTGTCACCGGCGGAGACGAAAGTGGCGAACAGCGAGATGCCGACCAGCACCAGTGCTGGCACGTACCAGAAGGTACCGAGGATTTCGATGGTGTCGCTCAGGGCGCGGCGGGTCAGGCGGCGTGACAGCGGTTGGTTGCGAATCAGGTGCGCGATCGGCCGGCGGAAACGCAGGATGAATAACCCGGTAGAGAGTGCCGCAAGGACATTGGTAACCGTTGCAGCGGTATGCGCAAGATGCACGCCGAGACTCTCGATCAGGCGCGGATCGTTCAGCGCTTCGCCGAAGGCGGCGAAGCTGCCGATCAGCCACAGTGGGCGAAACGCCTGATGGCGCAGGATGTACAACGCGCGATGACGGTGCGGACCGTCGAGCACGGAAAAAGCGATCACGCAGATCGCCGAGAAACAGGTGCCGACCACCAGCGCATAGGCCAACACCATCGCCAGACTTTTGCCCAGTGACGATGGCAGGGCGTAGCTCATGTAGACGGTAATGACCAATGCAATCAGCCATGGCCCGAGTTTGCGCAGTGCGAAGCGCAGCATGTCGAGGGCCTTGGGATGCTGTGGCAGTTCTTCGGTGAGACCGAAACGCATGCGTACCCGATGACCGAGCCAGATCAGCGCGGCGGCGAGCAGACTCCAGAGCATCAGAATCACGGCGAAGCCGAAGATGATCGGCAGCCATTCACTGGCCGGCAGCATCAGGGCTTTGAGCTCATCCTTGGCCAGATCGAACTCGTTGGACCAGCGGTTGATCGGGCTGTCGGCACCGGAAAACTGCTTCTCGAAATTGGCCAGCGTGCCGCCGATCAACCCGAGTACGCCTTCTTCGGGAGAGGCTTGGGCTTTTTTCGTGGCATCGCGCAATTTCTTCAAATCGCTCAGCAACTGCGCACGTTGCTTGTCGTTTTCCAGCGACCTGATGACTTCGTCCAGCGACTGGTCGAGCGGTTCCTGAGCTTCGGGTTGGGCCTTGGTGGTGTTGAGCAGGCCCGGCAGACCGACCGCTTGCGCCGGTGCCATGGGCAGTAGCGTCATCAGGCAAATGAAGAACAGACTGGGCAAAGCAAAAAGACGAGCGAACACTAGGCGGTCAACCTCGCAAGGGGCGGATTCGCTGGAGTGTACGAGGGCGCATTACTCAATGCGAGCCGGACGCGGATTTATTCGTTGAGTTTGGCGAGGATCTTGTAAACCACGGTGGCGAGGATCATCAGCATGCCGACCCACATCGCGAACACACCCATGTTCTTGTCGCGGAAGTTGAAGCCGACGGCCAGCAGAATCATTGCGCACAGGATGGGAATGAGCATGGCGTGGAAGGAGGACATTGAGATCATGGTGACTGCCTTGTCGGAGGGGATGATTCAAGTCTAGGTCGGTTTTGTTTGAGTCGGGGTGATGTGAGTCAGAATTGAGTCGCAGCAATGAAAAGTCGGTATTCCCCGAACTGGCGCTTTCGCGAGCAAGCCCGCTCCCACATTTGAAATGCATTCCAGTGTGGGAGCGGGCTTGCTCGCGAAGCTTTTAACGCTGTTATGGCAATTCGCGGCAGGCGTAGAACGCGCTCAGCACTTTGACCAGGTGCGCCAGGTCGTGGCTGCCGCACAGTTCGCGGATCGAGTGCATGGCGAAGGTCGGCAGGCCGATATCGACCGTGCGTACGCCCAGGTGGCTGGCGGTGATCGGGCCGATAGTCGAGCCACAGCCCATGTCACTGCGCACCACGAAGCTTTGCACCGGTACTTCTTCGGCCATGCACAGATGGCGGAAGAACCCGGCGGTTTCGCTGTTGGTGGCGTAGCGCTGGTTGCTGTTGACCTTGATCACCGGGCCGGCGTTGAGTTTCGGGCCATGGTTGGCGTCGTGCTTGTCGGCATAGTTGGGGTGTACGCCGTGGGCATTATCGGCCGAGACCAGCAGGGATTTCTGAATGGTGCGAACGAACTCGTCACCTTCTGGCAACAGACGGCGCAGGGTCTGTTCCAGCATCGGGCCATCGGCGCCGCACGCCGAGCAGGAGCCGACTTCTTCGTGGTCGTTGCACACCAGCACGCAGGTTTCGTCGGTTTCGGTAGTCAGCAAGGCTTGCAGGCCGGCGTAGCACGACAACAGGTTGTCCAGGCGGGCGCCGGCAATGAAATCACCATTGAGGCCAATCACCGCAGCGCTTTGTGTGTCGTAGAAGCTCAGCTCGTAATCGAGCACCACATCGGCATTCAGACCATGTTCGCGGGTCAGTTGATCGGTCAGCACGGCGCGGAAGTCGACACGCTCGTCACCGGCAAACTGCGCGAGGATCGGCGGCAATTCGGTCTGGGCATTGATCGCCCAGCCTTGATTGGCTTCGCGGTTGAGGTGAATGGCCAGGTTGGGAATGATCGCGATCGGTGCTTTGAAGTCGATCAGCTGGCTTTCGACCTTGCCGTCGCGGCGGAAGGTCACGCGGCCGGCCAGCGACAGGTCACGGTCGAACCACGGGGCGAGCAGGGCGCCGCCGTAGACTTCGACACCCAGTTGCCAGAAACCCTGGCGCTGTAGTTCCGGTTGCGGCTTGACCCGCAGGCATGGGCTGTCGGTGTGCGCGCCGACCAGACGGATACCGCCATGCAAAGGCGAGTGGCGGCCCATTTTGATCGCGACGATCGAGGAGTCATTACGGGTGACGTAATAGCGACCGTTGGCTTCGGTGGTCCATGGCTCGCGCTCGTCGAGGCGCACAAAACCGGCGGCCTCCAGACGTTGGACAAGGCTGGCAGTGGCGTGGAACGGGGTAGGGGAGGCCTTGAGAAAGTCGATCAGGCCTTGGTTCAACTCTTCGCGCATAAGAAACTCCAGACAGCAGTGGGCGGGAGTTTAACGCATCGGCTCGGGAATTGGCGCGGACTGAAATCGATACCCGGGGGAGTAAGCCTGCTTGCAAAAGCGTCAGGTCAGTCGACGTCGATTCGACAGACACACTGCTGTCGCGAGCAAGCTTGCTCTCACAAGGGGAAGGTAGGGTTCACCGGGCGGCGGCCAGGCTGTTTTTCAGGTGGCTCATGATGATTTTTTCGTCTTCCGGTTTATTCGGACGCGGCAGCTCTTGCGGCCAGCGGTTGTGGCTCAGCAGTTTTTTCTGACGGCTTTCGTCCCAACGCAGTATTTCCCGCGAGGCACATTCCCACCATTCGTGTCGGCATGCGCTGTAATACTGATCCTCGGGTATGGCGCTGCCATACAGCAGGTCGCGGCCGACCTTGCGCAGAGGGCCTTTGAGGTGGCGCAGTCTCCATTTGATTTTAAAGCGCTGCCAAGCGGACGGAAACGGTTTGACGCTCGGCACATCCGTACACAGATCCACCAGGCGTTGGCTGAACTGTTCACCATGTTGAGAGAAGAAGTACGCATGCATCCCATGGAAGAAGCGTTTTTCAGCGAAGTAGTGATAAACGTGTTGGCGCGCCTCCACCACCTGACGGCCACGCATGGCATACGACAGGGCGATCTGTTCGATGGTGTGGATTTCGAAGCCATCGCGGGTCCATTCATCGATCAGGCGGATCGACTCTTCGAACAGCGCCGAATCACTACAGGTCACGCCACACAAACCACTGTTGTAGAGTTTGAAACCGTTGTCCGGCGTCACTCCGTGGCTGCGTAAGTCTCGGCCCAGTTTTTGATAGGCGGTGCGCTGGTGCACATCTTTCCAGTCGTATTCGAAGCGATCCATCACCGAACGACTCGGCTCGATGAATTTGAACAGGCGGCTCGGGTGGCTGGTGAACAGCGTGTCGGTGTCGACGAACAGGGTCTTTTGCGCCCACTGCATACCGGCGGCGATGGCGCAGGCTTTGCGTCGGTGGTGATAGCCGTGAGTGCCTTGCCAGCGGGTCTGTGTCGCCTCGTCCAGCAGCACGGTGTCGACCGGTCAGTCGGCGTAGTCTTCGGGCCGATCGGTCAGAATCCTGATGGCTGGACGCTCGCCGTTTTTGGCATGGGACAGCGCGGTCAGGATGCTGAACTTGGCTTCGCGTCGGTACACATCCTGATTGCCATAGACCAGGTAAAGCAGTTGGTGGCGAACTTTTCTGAGGGAAGGCACCAAGGGATCAATGCAATTCATTCGAAACTAAATCCTTGTCTTAACTACAGCACTGGTACTCAAACAGTACTTAGAACGGTGCCGGGCACTCGAAGCGCAGACGTTCGCCCGTTTGCGGATGGGTGAAGCTGAGCATGCTGGCGTGCAGGCACAGGCGTGGCCAGGCGGCCAGGGCTTGCTCATGTGCGTAGAGGCCATCACCGAGCAGCGGGTGACCGATGGACAGCATGTGTACGCGCAATTGGTGCGAGCGGCCGGTGATTGGCGTCAGTTCGACGCGACACCAGTCGCCGCAACGTTCCAAAACGCGCCAGAAGGTCAGCGCATGTTTGCCGAATTCGTGGTCGACCACATGACGCGGCTTGGTCGGCGGGTCGTAGCGCAGCGGCAGGTCGATGCTGCCACTGTCCAGTTCCGGTTGACCCCACGCCAACGCGGTGTAGGCCTTTTCGGTTTCGCGGTCGTGAAACTGGCGCGACAGTTCGCGATGGGTGTCGGCGTCACGGGCCAGCAGAATGATGCCGGACGTTTCCCAATCCAGGCGATGGACGATGCGCGCTTCCGGGTAGCCGTTTTCCTGCAGGCGGGTAATCAGGCAGTCCTTGTTGTCATCGGCGCGACCGGGCACCGAGAGCAGCAGGGTTGGCTTGTCGACCACCAGTACGGCGGCGTCCTGATGGATGATGCGGATGTTGGACAACGGCATTAAAACAGCCTCGTAACAAATGCCAACGGCGGTTCAGGGCCATTCCACTGTCGGAATGGCCCTGAACCGCCGTCGTTCCTGCTGGATCGACTCAGCGATCAGGCAGGGTGATGTTGAGTTCCAGAATCGAGCAACTGCCCTGGTTTTCCAGCGCTACATGCACGTCATCAGAGCCGATGTTGACGTACTTGCGGATCACTTCGACCAGCTCTTTCTGCAAGGCTGGCAAGTAGTCCGGCGTGCTGCGCTGGCCGCGCTCATGCGCCACGATGATCTGTAGACGCTCTTTCGCTACCGAGGCGGTACTTGGCTTTTTGTTGGCACGAAAGAAGTCAAAAAGGTTCATTACCTACCTCCAAAAAGTCGCTCGAAGAATCCCTTCTTCTCGACATCGAGGAAACGGTGGGCTTTTTCTTTGCCCAACAGGCGGTCGACGGTATCGCTATAGGCCTGACCGGCATCGCTCTGGTCGTCGAGAATCACCGGCACACCCTGGTTGGATGCCTTGAGCACCGCTTGGGATTCCGGGATCACGCCGAGCAGGGTGACCGAGAGGATTTCCTTGACGTCTTCGACGCCGAGCATTTCGCCCTTTTCAACTCGCTCCGGGTGATAGCGGGTAATGAGCAGGTGTTCCTTGATCGGGTCTTCGCCACGTTCGGCGCGTCGCGATTTGCTGGCCAGCAGGCCGAGCATGCGGTCCGAATCTCGTACCGAGGACACTTCCGGGTTGGTCACGACGATCGCTTCGTCGGCGAAGTACATCGCCAGGTGCGCGCCTTTCTCGATGCCCGCCGGGGAGTCGCAGACCACGAACTCGAATTGTTCCTTGAGCTCCATCAGGACTTTTTCCACGCCTTCGACAGTCAGCGCGTCTTTGTCGCGGGTCTGACTGGCGGCCAGTACGTAGAGGTTTTCCAGACGTTTGTCTTTGATCAGAGCCTGTTGCAGGTTGGCTTCGCCGTTGACCACGTTGACGAAGTCATACACCACGCGGCGCTCGCAACCCATGATCAGGTCAAGGTTACGAGCGCCGCGGGGTGTATTACTTCGTCAAAGAGAACGGAAG
>NZ_JBIUWN010000090.1:0-20010 GCF_044743485.1 Pseudomonas sp. NPDC087614
GGAGGGTGAAATCTCCCACGGTCTGTACTGCGCTAACAGTCAGAATCGAGCCTTGTCCCTCCTCCTCCCTTCAAGTCCTACCATACAAGCGAGCTCCTGAAGAGGGCGGAACATTCAGCCGTTGTGTTGACTGACACGCCACCTTCGCGAGCAAGCCCGTTCCCACATTGGGTTTGTGGTGTGACAGTAAAAAACCCGCGTGCCTGAGAAGGTCACGCGGGTTTTTTCGTTTTCGGGGTTTATGCTTCGGCGGGGATGACCTCTAGGACGCAAATCTGCGCAGGCGTCGGGTAATGCCAGCGCACATCCAGATCCCAGAATTGCGCGCCGTATTCGCGTTCCGGCGCCGGGGTTTGATAGGCCGGGCGCGGATCCTGGGCCAGGCATTGCTCGATCAACTCGACCAGTGGCTCGGCAAGGCGTCGCGCGTGGGCATGCGCCTGTTGCAGCGCGCTGTCCGTCCACTGCACGTCGATCAGTTGCGGCGCGGCGCTGGCGATGCTGTTGGAGGCGCTGTTGATGATGTCGGCGTAAGGCACGTAGGGTTTGATGTCGAGGATCGGCGTGCCATCAAGCAAGTCGATGCCGGAGATGAACAGGCGATGAGCTTCAACCTTGTCCAGTTTCACCACGGATTGGCCGATGCCATTCGGGCGATGGGTGGCGCGGGTGGCGAACACGCCCATCGACTTGTTGCCGCCCAGGCGAGGCGGGCGGACCTTCAGGCGCGGTTTTTCTTCCAGCGCTTGATGGAAGAGGAACAGTAACCAGATGTGGCTGACGTGCTCCAGCCCCTGCACCGCGTCCCCCTGATCGAACGGCGCCACCAGTTCCAGCACACCACGGGCGGCGGGGGCCAGTTGTGGCTGACGAGGGATGGCGAACTTCTCCTTGAAGCAGGAGCGCACGAAGCCGATGGGGGAGACGCTGTAAGTCATGGTTTAGAGTCAGAAGCGGGGTCAGGGCGGGCATGATACCCCGGCATGCCTCAAGACGGGTGCTGGCAGGGCTGGCCTCTTCGCGAGCAAGCTCCACACAGAGAACGCATTGCAAATGTGCAAGCGAGCCTGCTCGCGAGGGCCGCGCCGCCGATATCAGAGGTTGAAACCACCATCCAGCGGAATGATATTCCCCGTCATATAAGCGCCGGCGGTGCTCGCCAGACTGATAGCCAAGGCCGCCATCTCTTCCTCACGCCCCCAGCGCTTCATCGGAATCAGCGCCGTATCCTCGGCCAACGCCTGCTGATCATTGCCAATATGCTGGGTCATCTTGCTCGGAAACCGACCTGGTGCAATCACGTTGACGTTGATGTGCTGGCTCACCAGTTCGCGCGCGAGAATCCGCGACAGTTGATGCAAAGCCGCTTTACTCGGCCCATAGGCATACGCCTGCTCACCAAAAGAAGACATTCCGGCCACCGAGCCGATATTGATGATCCGCGCCGGATTGGCCGCCGACCCCGCTTTGCGCAGCAGTGGCAGAAACTGCTGGATACAGGTGAACACCGACGTCACGTTGAGCTGCATGACTTTCTCCCAGCCCTTGACCGGGTAACTCTCCAGCGGGGCGCCCCAGGTCGTGCCGGCATTGTTCACCAGAATATCCAGATGGGTGATCTGCTCGCCCAGTCGCGCGGCCAGTTCTTGGACGCCTTGTTCAATCGCCAGATTCGCCGCCACGCCATGGCAGATGCCCAGGGCGCTGAGTTCTTCGGCGGTTTGATGACAGGCTTCTGCATCCCGGGAGCAGACGTACACATGGGCGCCGGCCTCGACAAACGCCTTGGCGATCATTTTGCCGATACCACGGGTGCCGCCGGTCACCAGAGCGGTGCGGCCTTTCAGGGAAAAGTACGGGTGCATGGCAAGTCCTGAGGGCTAGGGATGAGTACACCCTAGTCGTCAACCGCGAAAAGCGGAGCCACTATTTTTGCAAGGAATGAACGGTCATGCGCAGCGGCGGCGATTGGATATCGCCGCCGCTGAAGAGCGATCAGGTGCGAACGCGCAGGGTCAGGCCCTTGAGGAAGTTGCGCAGCAACTGGTCGCCGCACGGGCGGTAGTTGGTGTGGCCGACCTTGCGGAACAGCGCGCTCAGCTCGGGCTTGGACACCGGGAACTCGGCAGCCTTGAGGATGGCATGCATGTCGTCTTCTTTCAGTTCGAAGGCCACGCGCAGCTTTTTCAGGATGATGTTGTTGGTCACCGGCACTTCGATCGGCTGCGGCGGACGGCTTTCGTCCTTGCCACGCTTGAAGATCACCAGGCCGTCGAGGAAGTGCGCGATGACTTCGTCCGGGCAGCGCACGAAACCTTCTTCGTCTTCTTCCTTCTTGTCGAGCCAGGTGATTACGTCAGCGAGGTCCACGTCCATGCCGCCGAGTTTGATGATTTCGACGACTTTTTTGTCGCTGATGTCGAGCATGTAGCGCACGCTGCGCAAAACGTCGTTATGAATCATGTGGGTAATCCTGATAAACGTTGTGGGCATCGCGCGGGCGCAATGCCGGAATGTGTGGCGGCAATCGAAGCTTTAGAACTTCTCTTTGCCGGACAAGTAGCGCCATTGACCGACCGGAACCTTGCCAATCGAGACGCCGCCGATGCGGATGCGACGGATGCCGACAACCTTGAGGCCAACCGCTTCGCAGAACTGGGCGATGATCCCCGGCTGCGGGTTTTTCATGGCGAAGCGCAGGCGGTTTTCGTTCTGCCAACTGGCCTTGACCGGCGGCAGTTCCTTGCCCTTGTGGGTGAGGCCGTGCTGTAAGCGGTTAAGGCCGTGAGCGACCATGTCACCTTCGACTTCAACGATGTATTCCTGCTCGATCTTGGCCGAGTCGGCAGTGAGCTTGCGCAGAATCTTCCAGTCCTGGGTGAACACCAGCAGGCCGCTGGCCTTGGCTTGCAGGTCGGTGCTGGCGGTCAGGCGCAGGAAATGGCCACGCAACGGGCGTTTGCTGAAGCGGTGCTCTTGGCTGAGGGTTTCAGCACTCAGTGTCTGCATCGCGCTGTCCGCATCCATGCCCGCCGGCACGTTGAGCAGGATGGTCACCGGCTCCGGTGCGGTGGCTTTGGCGTCCTTGTCGAGTTCGACCTTCTGGTCGCCGACCTTGAATTGCGGCTCGTCGATCACTTCGCCGTCCACGGTGACCCAGCCGCCCTCAATGAACAGCTCGGCCTCGCGGCGGGAGCAACCCACCAGTTCGATGAGGCGTTTGGAGAGGCGAATCGGGTCAGTCATGACAGGGCCGTAACAAAAAAGGGGTGGGCATTGTACCTGTGTGGCGCCGGTTAAGCCCGGTTCCATTTACAGGCGGTTAATTGAGGGTGGGAGCGGGCTTGCTCATGAGTGCGCAGTATCTGTTGACGCCAAGGCTGCTGATCCACCGCTTTGGCGAGCAAGCCCGTTCCCACAGGTTGTTCTGTGTTGCATCAGCCGTGTTGCGAGCGCTGCGGGTTCTGCCGCAAGCGCATATGCAGCAAAGGATACGGCTGGCCCATGCCATCGACTTGCGAGCGGCCGATGACTTCAAAACCTTGCTTGAAGTAAAACCCCAGCGCCTGTGGGTTCTGTTCGTTAACGTCGAGTTCGTCGGCGTTCAAATGCTGCATGGCGTAATTCAGCAGTTTTTTGCCCAGACCCTGGCCGCGATGGTCGGGATCAATGAACAGCATTTCGATCTTGCCTGCCGCAACACCGGCGAAACCGGTAATGCGTTGCTCGCGATCCTTGGTGCAGATCAGCATCACCGCGTCGAGGTAGCGAGTCAGCACCAGATTGCGCAACAGTTCGATGTAGCTGTCCGGCAGAAAATCATGGGTCGCGCGGACCGAGGCCTCCCAGACCCGGGTCAGTTCCTGATAGTCGCTGAGTTTCGGTGTGTGGATGACCGAATGGTGACGCATGCCCGGTAGCCTCTTGTCAGGTGTGATGGGAGTCCTTCCCCCCACAAACGATAGACCTAAAAAAGCCCCGCATCTCGTAAAAAGAGCGGGGCTTTTCAATACGACACTATTGCCCTGTGGGAGCGGGCTTGTTCGCAAAAGCGGTGTATCCGTCACCGGATTTGTCGACTGATACGACGTACTCGCGAGCAAGCCCGCCCACAGGTACTGCGTGGTGCTTAGATCTGTTCAGCCCACAGATCGTATTCGTCAGCGTCAGTCACTTTGCACCAGACCTTGTCGCCCGGCTTGAGGTTGCTGCCGTTGTCGATGAACACGTTGCCGTCGATTTCCGGGGCGTCAAAGAAGCAGCGGCCGACGGCGCCTTGTTCGTCGACTTCGTCCACCAGCACTTCGATTTCACGGCCGATGCGCATTTGCAGGCGCGCCGAGCTGATCGCTTGCTGATGCGCCATGAAGCGCTCCCAACGATCTTGCTTGACGTCGTCAGGCACCACGTCCAGATCCAGATCGTTGGCCGGAGCGCCGTCAACCGGCGAGTACTGGAAGCAGCCGACGCGGTCGAGCTGCGCTTCGGTCAGCCAGTTCAGCAGGTACTGGAAGTCTTCTTCGGTTTCGCCAGGGAAGCCGACGATGAAGGTCGAACGGATGATCAGGTCCGGGCAGATCTCGCGCCAGTTCTTGATGCGTGCCAGGGTCTTGTCTTCGAAGGCCGGGCGTTTCATCGACTTCAGCACTTTCGGGCTGGCGTGCTGGAACGGGATGTCCAGGTACGGCAGGATCTTGCCGGCGGCCATCAACGGGATCAGCTCGTCAACGTGCGGGTATGGGTAAACGTAGTGCAGACGCACCCAGACCCCGAGGGTGCTCAGGGCCTCGCAGAGCTCGGTCATGCGGGTTTTTACCGGCGCGCCGTTCCAGAACCCGGTGCGGTATTTCACGTCGACGCCGTAGGCGCTGGTGTCTTGCGAGATCACCAGCAGCTCTTTGACGCCGGATTTGACCAGGCGCTGAGCCTCGTCCAGCACATCACCGACCGGACGGCTGACCAGTTTGCCGCGCATCGACGGGATGATGCAGAAGCTGCAACTGTGGTTGCAGCCTTCGGAAATTTTCAGATAGGCGTAGTGGCGCGGCGTCAGCTTGATGCCTTGCGGCGGCACCAGGTCGATCAGCGGGTTGTGATCCTGACGCGGCGGCACGACTTCGTGCACGGCATTGACCACTTGCTCGTACTGCTGCGGGCCGGTCACGGCCAGCACGCTCGGGTGTACGTCGCGGATGTTGCCTTCTTCCACGCCCATGCAGCCGGTGACGATGACCTTGCCGTTTTCCTTGATCGCCTCGCCGATCACTTCCAAAGACTCAGCCTTGGCCGAATCGATGAAACCGCAGGTGTTGACGACCACGACGTCGGCGTCCTGATAGGTGGACACCACGTCATAGCCTTCCATACGCAGCTGGGTCAGGATGCGCTCGGAGTCGACCAGTGCTTTCGGGCAACCCAGAGATACAAAGCCAACCTTTGGATTGGCCGGCGCAGGAGTGGTGGACATGTCTAACCTCGGTATTTTGTGACATCGATTGCCTGACGCAGGAATCGAGAGACGGGCGCTTGAATGGCGCCTCTGATCAAAAAGTGCGCAATTCTAGCGGCGTGCAACGCACTTGACCAGCTTTATGCCGGGAAATACGACGAGTGCTGCGCTATGCTTCGCGCCGTTGGGCCTTGCCAAATTTTTACAGTCAACAAATCATCTGTAACAGCAAGTAAAACAGCGCATGCTGCACCACACAACATAGTGTTTCATTCGAAGTAGCCGGTCTGGGAATCAGGAGTGTTGGATGGGGCAGGCAAGTAGTCAGGCGGCGGGCGCCGAGCATTCGACGGCAAAGCCGATCGGCATGCTGGTCGCGGCGGTCGGGGTGGTTTACGGCGACATCGGCACGAGCCCGTTGTACACCCTCAAAGAAGTGTTTTCCGGCGGTTACGGTGTGCCCGTCAATCACGACGGGGTGTTGGGCATTTTGTCGTTGATTTTCTGGTCGCTGATCTGGGTCGTCTCGATCAAATACATGATGTTCGTGCTGCGCGCCGACAACCAGGGGGAGGGCGGGATCATGGCGCTCACCGCACTGGCACGGCGAGCGGCGGGCGAGCGCAAGAAATTGCGTTCATTGCTGGTGGTTTGCGGGCTGATCGGTGCGGCGCTGTTTTACGGCGACAGCATGATCACGCCGGCGATTTCCGTGCTGTCGGCGATTGAAGGCGTCGGTCTGGCGTTTGAAGGCATCGACCATTGGGTGGTGCCGTTGTCGCTGGTGGTGCTGGTCGGGTTGTTCCTGATCCAGCGTCACGGCACGGCGCGGATCGGTATTCTCTTCGGGCCGATCATGGTCACCTGGTTTCTGGTGCTCGGCGCCCTTGGCGTGTACGGCATCAGCCACACGCCGGAGGTGCTGTATGCGCTGAATCCAGTGTGGGCGGTACGGTTTTTCATGGTGCATGCGGGCATGGGCGTGGCAATCCTCGGCGCGGTGGTGCTGGCGCTGACCGGTGCCGAAGCACTTTACGCCGACATGGGCCACTTTGGCCGCAAGCCGATTGCCCGTGCCTGGTTCCTGCTGGTGCTGCCGGCGTTGGTGCTCAACTACTTCGGTCAAGGCGCCTTGATGCTGGAAAACCCGGAAGCGGCGCGTAACCCGTTCTACCTGCTGGCACCAAGCTGGGCACTGATTCCGCTGGTGGGGCTGGCAACGCTGGCGACCGTGATCGCCTCGCAAGCGGTGATTTCCGGTGCATTCTCCCTGACCCGTCAGGCGATCCAGCTCGGTTACATCCCGCGCATGTACATCCAGCACACCTCCAGCGACGAGCAGGGCCAGATTTACATCGGTGCCGTGAACTGGTCGCTGATGGTTGGCGTGGTCTTGCTGGTGCTGGGCTTTGAATCCTCCGGCGCACTGGCCTCGGCTTACGGTGTGGCGGTGACCGGCACCATGCTGATGACCACGATTCTGGTGTCGGCCGTCATGCTGCTGCTGTGGAAATGGCCACCGATCCTTGCGGTGCCGGTGCTGATCGGTTTCCTGCTGGTGGACGGCCTGTACTTTGCCGCCAACGTGCCGAAGATCGTGCAGGGCGGTGCGTTTCCGGTGATTGCCGGTATCGCCTTGTTCGTGTTGATGACCACCTGGAAGCGCGGTAAGCAGTTGCTGGTCGAGCGTCTCGACGAAGGCGCCTTGCCGCTGCCCATCTTCATCAGCAGCATTCGTGTGCAACCGCCGCATCGAGTCCAGGGCACCGCCGTGTTCCTCACTGCGCGCCCCGACGCCGTGCCCCACGCGCTGTTACACAACCTGCTGCACAACCAGGTGCTGCACGAGCAAGTGGTGTTGTTGACCGTGGTCTACGAAGACATCCCGCGGGTGCCGCCGCAACGGCGTTTCGAAGTGGATGCCTACGGAGAGGGCTTCTTCCGGGTGATCCTGCACTTTGGCTTCACTGACGAGCCGGACGTGCCGCAAGCGCTGAAGTTGTGTCATCTGGACGAGCTGGATTTCAGCCCGATGCGCACCACTTACTTCCTCAGCCGTGAAACGGTGATTGCCTCGAAACTTGAGGGGATGGCGCGTTGGCGTGAAGCGCTGTTCGCGTTCATGTTGAAGAACGCCAACGGGAACTTGAGGTTCTTCAATTTGCCGCTGAACAGGGTGATTGAGTTGGGGACGCAGGTAGAGATGTAAGCCCACTGGAATGTAAAAAGCCCCCGCAACTGCAAAGTTACGGGGGCTTTTTGTTGGGTGCGCTTCAGATCACTCTTCAGCCACCTTGCCCGCAGCCTGACGCTTCTCGATCAAGTCCACCAAGCGCTTGGCCAGTGCCGGATAGTTCTCATCGAAGTGATGACCACCCGGCAGTTTCACTGCTTCGCCGACGGCTGTCTTGTCGGTGCAGCCGCTTTCATCGGCCTCTTCTTCACCGTAGATGCACACAACCTTGGCCGCTGGCAGCTTGGCCATTTCCGGGCCGGTGGCGGCTTCTTTGCCGGCGTTGCCGAGCCAGCCTTCGACTTCGATCTCGAAGCTGCCGGTGCGGGCGAAGGCCAGCAGGATGATGGCGTCGACGCGTTGCTGCTCGGTTTCAGGCAGGCGGTTGTAGATCGCCGGCAAGACATCGGCACCGAACGAGTAACCGGTGAGGATGAAGCGCTTGGTGCCCCATTTCTGCCGGTAGTGCTGCATCAGTTCGGTCAGGTCCAGCGCGCTTTGCTCCGGACTCTTGTGCTGCCAGTAGTAGCGCAGGGTGTCGATGCCGACCACCGGGTAGCCGATCTTGGCCATTTCGCCCGCTACGTCCCGGTCGAGGTCGCGCCAGCCGCCGTCACCCGACAGGAACAGGGTGACGGTGTCTTTGGCCTGGCCGGCCGGGACTTCAACCACCGGGATCGCCAGACCACCGTTGGCCTTGTCGCCGCCGACGAGGATTTTGCGCAGTTCGTTGTTCAGCACTTGCGGCAGGTTGATGTCGTAGTCGCTGATACTGGTTTCGGCGTTCGGTTGATCGCGCACGAAACCGGCGCTGGTGTCGTCCGGGTTGTCGTTCCATGCCACCAGCCAGTGGCCGTGGGCAGCGGATTTAGGCAGCAGGTGGGTGCAGCCGGGTTTTTCCAGCGCCAGGCCAACCGATACGGCTTGGGCCTTGTCGTCCTTCTGCTCGGACAACCACCGCCACGCCAGCACCGCACCAGGGCCGATGCCGCTGACCAGGGTGGCCGGGCCGTTCAGTTCGCGCAGACCCGTCTGCAGGGCGCGGCTTTGCAGCAGGCAGTCCTGGGGCAGAACCACCTGAACGATCTGCGCCGAAGCGCTGCGGCTCAGGGTGGTCAGTTGCTTTTCACTGAGTTTCTGGTCGTCATTGACGGCCACCAGCACCTGAGCCTTGGGCTGGGTGCCGGGAATCACACGGGTCATGGCCGGGCCATCGACGGGCGTGAGTTGTTCGAGGGTCGGTTCCGGTGCCGGACGTTTGAGGTACCAGTAACCGCCGCCGGCAATCACGGCCAGCACAATCAGTGCGGCCAGGATGTACTTCAGGGAGCGTTGAATCATCAGCGTTTCACCAATCCAGTCAAGCCGCCCGCGATCAGGGCGGCAGTATCAGCCAGCGCCACCAGCGGATCCAGTCCGGCGGGCACGGCCATATAACGGGGTTCCCAGTCAGGCTGGAACTTGTCTTTGAAGCGGCGCAAGCCTTGGAAGTTGTACAGCTGCTCACCACGGCGGAAAACCATCGAGCCCAGACGCTGGGTCAACGGTGCACCCCGTCGAGGTTGCAACCCCGACAACGGCACCATGCCCAGGCTGAAGCGCGCGTATCCGTGACTCTTATAATGTTGAATCAGGCCGACCATCATGAATTCCATGGTCAGCTTGGGAGCCTCCGGGTGCGCGCGCATCAGGTCGAGACTGGCCAAGTCATGGCTGTAGGTCTCGAGCAGATTGGCGAACGCCACCGGACGACCTTCGAAGCGAATCACCGCAATGCGGAAATGCTTCAGGTAATCGTCGCTGAAACGGCCGAGGGAGAAACCTTTCTCGCGTACATTCTTGCCGGTCAGCCAGGCATCGGAAATAACCTTGAGCTCATCCATCGGCGCTTGCCCCGGCTCGTGGATTTCCAGCGACAGACCGTCGCGGGTGCCACGGTTCCAGGTGTAGCGCAGATCCTTCATCTCTTTGCCCTTGGCTTCCAGGTCAAAGCGATGCAGGTCGACCCGGGCTTCTTCGCCAAGCTTGATCGCGGTCAGGCCGATGTCCATGTAGTACGGCAGGTTTTCCGCGCGTACTTGATAGAACACGGGGCGAGCGTGATGGATGTCGCATAGGTCGCGGAACTGCCAGATCATCTCGGCGCGTTGCTGGCCGGGGCCGATGGGGTCGTACAACGCCACGAGGCTGCGACCACGACGGGCATACATCAGGAACGCTTCGTCGTTGGGGTGGAACAGCAACGCCTTGTCACCGGTCAGCGCGAGGCCGCCATCGGGTTGCGAGGACGCCATCAGAATCTTCGCCGCGCGATCGATTTCGTCCGGCGTCGGCAAATGAATCACCGGGCGCGCGGTGCGCAGCAGCCAGGTCAGTGCGATCACCAGCAACAGCACCGCCGCGCCGAGCAGCGAGCGCAGGCCGCGTGGTGCGTCGGCGTCGAGGGTGAACTGCCACCACAGTTGATGGCTGTACGGTACGTCTTGATAGGCGAACAACAGCAGCCAGGTCGAGGCGCCCAGCACGCAGAGGCTGGCCACCAGATACAGCGGCGAGAACGGCAGTTCGGTCAGGCGGCTTGGGCGATAGAACGAGCGACGGAACACACCCAGCAACGCGGCAGTGAGTGTCATCAGCGTGGCTTCTTCCCAGTCGAAGCCTTTGAGCAGCGAGAGCAGGGCACCGACAAGCAACAGAATGGTGGTCAGCATCCACGCGGCTGAGAGGCGACGGCGCAGGCCCTGAGCCAGCATCAGACAGAGCACACCGATCAGGCTGGCGCCGAAGTGCGAAGCGTCGACCAAACGATGAGGGATCAGGAAACCGATGTGCTCCAGGCGCGTGTCGATCTCGGGTGTGGCACCGGAGAACAGCAGCACCACGCCGGACAGAAACACCAGCACCGCCAGAATCGGCGCCGCCAGACCGGACGCCGCGCGCATGGTCTGGGTCTGGAACAGGCGCTGGCCTTCATTGATCAACAGCAATACGCAGGCGACCAGCAGCGGCAGCACCACGTAGATCAGGCGATAGAGCAGCAACGCAGCGGCCAGTGGTGCGGCACCGAGTTTGTCGGCAAACGCGGCCAGCAGGATCGCTTCGAATACGCCGACACCGCCTGGCACATGGCTGAGTACGCCAGCGGCCAGCGCCAGCAGGTACACCAGCAGGAACGCGCCAAACGGTGGGCTTTCGGGCAGTAACAGATACAGGACAGTCGCAGCAGCGGCGACGTCGAGAGCGGTGATGAGCAGTTGCAGGAAAGTCAGGCGTCGACCCGGCAGGCGCAAGGTGCGACGGCCGGCCTTGACCAGCAGGTTGTCACGATACGGTTGTTCCGGCAGGCGACGACGATAGATGCCGATCATCAGGATTGCGCCGAGCAGCAGCACAGTCGCAGCGATCGTACCCAGCAGTCCCTCGGACAAGCCCAGTGCCTGAGAGACGGCGGGCAGATCGCTCAGGGTCGCCAGAGCCGCCAGCGGGGGCAGGGCGCAGCCGAGCGACAGGCTGGCGAACAAGGTCATGTGCGCGACTTCCGACGCCCCCAGGCCCAGTCGTGCATATAAACGATAGCGAACCGAACCGCCGGACAGCATCGACAGGCCGATGGCATTGCCAATCGCAAACGCGGTGAAACCGCCGAGCGCCAGTGTGCGCGGTGGCAATGTCACGCCGGCATAGCGACTGGCCGACCATTCGTAACCCAGCAGAATAATAAAGCCGACCACGGTCGCGGCGAATGCACCGAGGAGGGCGGGTGTGGGCACGGCAAGAATCGAGTCATGCAAGGCATCGAGATCGAGCTCGGCGAGCAGATGACGACAGGCAATCAGCGCAATGGTAAACAACAGCAACGTGACCGCCAGGCCAATCGGTTGCCGGTATTTGCTTAACCGATCCAGCAAGCGCAAACGCTCGGGTTTGATCGGGTGTTCCGCTGTGACGGTGTCTTGTGGATCAGACGAGTTGGCGCGCATCAATCACCTCTTGGATTGTGCGCGACAGGATGGAGGTATCCAGCCAAGTTACCAATCCCTGTAGAAAAAAATAATCACAAAATACTACGCCTCTCACCGGGTATCGGCGAGGGCAGTCATGGATGGCAGACGTCTTGTTCGCGACTCAAGCATAGTCGCAACTCGGTGGGCCTGATGATCCTGGACGATTCACTGCACTGTGACAGATCATTGTTGCGAAAGGACTTTTTCCACAGATACAAAAAAGGCCACTCTTTCGAGTAGCCTTTTTTGATGTTTGGTTGCGGGAGCCGGATTTGAACCGACGACCTTCGGGTTATGAGCCCGACGAGCTACCAGACTGCTCCATCCCGCGTCTGTGTGGCGGCATTCTACAGGCGAACGGCGAGGTGTCAACCGCTAATTCCGTAAAGGGTCAAATAAGTGTGGAATCGCGCCAAACGGTCGCAGGTGGCGCGTTAAGTTTCGGAAACGAAACGAATTCCTGTTTGACGGTTGTCATGGCTGCGAGGGCTGAAACTGAAAAACACGCACGCACAAAAAAGGCCACTCTTTCGAGTAGCCTTTTTTGATGTTTGGTTGCGGGAGCCGGATTTGAACCGACGACCTTCGGGTTATGAGCCCGACGAGCTACCAGACTGCTCCATCCCGCGTCTGTGTGTCGGCATTCTACAGAGGATCGCTGGGCTGTCAACCTTCAATCCGGATAAAAAGTGTTGAGGTTCAATCGGTTAGCGTTTTATTGGGATGTTGGAACACGCTACAGGTCAGGTGGGACAAGGCTTTCGGCTCTATTGGTTGTCGATTTTCGATTGAGAAAATAAATTCATAGGGCTTTTCCTACAGATGGAAAAGAACATTCAGACCACTGGTGCTATATACAGTTGTCAGTGAGATACTGCTTATCCGGTTCGCCACGTTTCCTTTTCTGACATGACTCAGCGAAAAATCATCCACGTCGACTGTGACTGTTTCTACGCCGCCATCGAAATGCGCGATGACCCGCGCTTGGCCGGCAAACCGTTGGCGGTGGGCGGGTCGGCAGATCGGCGCGGGGTGATTGCCACCTGTAATTACGAGGCGCGTGCCTATGGTGTGCGCTCGGCCATGTCATCGGGGCATGCCCTGAAGCTGTGCCCGGACCTGACCATCGTCAAACCGCGCATGGACGCCTATCGAGAAGCTTCAAAGGAAATTCATACAATCTTTGCCGATTACACTGATCTGATCGAGCCACTGTCGCTGGATGAGGCCTACCTTGATGTGTCGGACAGTGCCCATTTCGGTGGCAGTGCCACGCGCATCGCCCAAGACATCCGCCGTCGCGTCTCCAATCAATTGCACATCACTGTTTCTGCAGGCGTGGCGCCGAACAAATTTCTGGCGAAGATCGCCAGTGACTGGAAGAAGCCCAATGGCTTGTTCGTGATTACGCCGGATCAGGTCGAAGATTTTGTCAGCGGCTTGCCGGTAAGCAAATTGCACGGTGTCGGCAAGGTCACCGCCGACAAGCTGGGCAAGTTCGGCATCGTCGACTGTATGCAATTGCGCGAGTGGGACAAGCTGGCGCTGGTGCGCGAGTTCGGCAGTTTTGGCGAGCGACTCTGGAGTCTTGCCCGTGGGATTGATGAGCGGCTGGTCCACAATGACAGTCGCCGTCAGTCGATCAGCGTGGAAAATACCTACGATGTTGACCTGCCGGATCTGCGCAGTTGCCTGGATAAGCTGCCAGAGCTTCTGGAAACCCTGAAAACCCGTATGGCGCGAATCGATAGCAGTTATCGCCCGGGCAAACCGTTCGTCAAAGTGAAATTCCACGACTTTACCCAGACCACGCTGGAGCAGGCCGGGGCAGGGCGGGATCTTGGCAGTTATCAGTTGATGCTCACGCAGGCGTTCAATCGGGGTGGCAAACCGGTACGTTTGCTGGGGGTTGGCGTGAGGCTTGAGGATTTGCGTGGCGGGTTTGAGCAGATGGAATTGTTTGAGCGGTAGTTTTGCGATGAATATGGGGCGGCCTTCGCGGCAAGCCCGCTCCCACAGGGAATTTGTGCAAGACACAGATCCAATGTAGGGGCGGGCTTGCCCGCGATGCTTTCAGCTTTTAATTAGATCCTGGATCAGCCACCAGGCGTCCCGCATCCTTGGTCAAGGACTTGAGAAATTCAGCCTGCAACTCGGGATCGTTACGCGTCAGTTCGATCAGGCTTTGTTCCAGTTCGCTGGCTTCTTCTTCCAGGCCCAGTTCCGACAGACGTTTGACTCGGTGCACCCACTGGCTCACTTCGTCATCTTCAAGGTCGTCGTAAATCAGCCCGTGGGCTTCCAGCAGCTTGCCACGCAGGTGGCTGCTGATCACCAGGGATGAGTCAGAGTGCACGTCATCGTTGGCGTCTTCGACGCTGATCTGCAATTTGCCGACATGATTGAGGTCATTTTCGGCGAACGGACTGTCCAGCAGATTGAGACGCAGCACGCCGTTGCGGTCGGTGGTCATGTCGAAAGTCTGTTTGCCAGCCTTGACTTGTACCGGGCGCTCGCTCCACGGCAGGCTCGAATACTCCGTGCGCTTGTCGCGTTGGACTTCATCGATGCCGGCCAGGTTCTGTTGCGCACGACCGTTGGACTGCACGTTCATGAACGGGTTGAGTCCGGCGAAGCCGTAGCTGAGCCAATCCTTGGTCACGCTGTCCGGCAAGTTGCCGAGCGCGAATACGTTGACCACGTTCGCGCCGACGCCACCGACCACGGCCACCACACCCAGCGGGATCTCGTAGATTTCCCGCCAGGGCTGGTAAGGCGTGTAGCGATCATAACGACGGGTGACGTCGAACTCGGTGACTTCGAACGTTTTCTGCTCGTTGATCTTCACGCGTCGCTGCGGCAGCTCAAGCACCTTAGGCTCACCGACATCGATCTGCAGGCTGTGATCGAGCAGTTTGCGCTCGACCCGCTCTTCGTGCTCGCTGCGCTGTGACATGTGATTGGCACAGCCGCTGACCAGCAGGGCACCGCACAGGGCGGTGCCACCGAGGCCTAAGGTGTTTCGCTTGAACATGACGTCTCTATCTGGTTTCAGCGGCGGATACGGGCCTGAAGGAAGGACAATACGTCAGCCACCGGCAGCGCTTGTGCCTCGCCTTCGGTACGGCTCTTGTATTCCAGGTTGCCTTCGGCGAGGCCGCGGTCGCTGACCACGATGCGGTGTGGAATGCCGATCAGTTCCATGTCCGCGAACTTGATGCCCGGGCTGGTTTTCTTGTCGCGATCGTCCAGCAGCACTTCGAAACCGGCCGCAGTCAGTTCTGCGTACAGCTTGTCAGTGGCTTCGCGCACCTGTTCGGTTTCATAACGCAGCGGTACCAGCGCGATCTGGAACGGCGCCAGGGTGTCGCTCCAGATGATGCCGTTTGCATCGTTGTTCTGCTCGATGGCGGCAGCCACCACGCGGGACACGCCAATACCGTAGCAACCCATTTCCAGGGTCACTGGCTTGCCGTTCTCGCCCAGCACTTCGCACTTCATTGCTTTGCTGTACTTGTTGCCCAGCTGGAAGATGTGACCGACTTCGATGCCGCGCTTGATTTCCAGCGTGCCTTTGCCGTCCGGGCTTGGGTCACCCGCCACCACGTTGCGCAGGTCAGCCACGGTCGGAACCGGCAGGTCTCGCTCCCAGTTCACGCCGAAGTAGTGCTTGTCATCGATGTTCGCGCCGATACCGAAGTCGCTCATCAGCTCGACCGAGCGGTCGATGATGATTGGCAGCGGCAGGTTCAGTGGGCCGAGGGAACCGGCACCGGCGCCAATGGCGTCACGCAGTTCGGAGTCGGTCGCCATGACCAGCGGGCTGGCAACGCCGGGTTGCTGGGCGGCTTTGATCTCGTTGAGTTCGTGGTCGCCACGGATCACCAGAGCGATCAGTTTGCCTTCTTCTTCGGCGCGCACGATCAGGGTCTTGATGGTCTTTTCAATCGGCAGATTGAATTTTTCCACCAGTGCAGCAATGGTCTTGGTGTCCGGAGTGTCCACCAGACGCAGCTCTTGAGTCGGTGCAGGGCGGGAAGTTTCCCGTGGCACAGCTTCGGCTTTCTCGATGTTCGCCGCATAGTCGGAGCCGTTGCTGAAGGCGATGTCGTCTTCGCCGGACTCGGCCAGTACGTGGAACTCGTGGGAACCGGCGCCGCCGATCGAGCCGTTGTCAGCCTCGACAGGGCGGAACTTCAGGCCCAGACGCGTGAACACGTTGCAGTACGCCTGATGCATGCGGTCATAAGTGACCTGCAGCGAAGCCTGATCGGCGTGGAACGAGTAGGCGTCTTTCATGATGAATTCGCGGCCGCGCATCAAACCGAAGCGTGGGCGGATTTCGTCACGGAATTTGGTCTGGATCTGGTACAGGTTGATGGGCAGCTGTTTGTAGCTGCTCAACTCGTTGCGCATCAGATCGGTGATCACTTCTTCGTGGGTCGGGCCCGCGCAGAAGTCGCGACCGTGGCGGTCTTTGATGCGCAGCAACTCAGGGCCGTATTCTTCCCAGCGGCCCGATTCCTGCCACAGCTCGGCCGGTTGGGTGCTCGGCATCAACACTTCCAGAGAGCCGGCAGCGTTCATTTCTTCGCGAACGATGGCTTCAACCTTGCGCATAACCCGCAGGCCCATGGGCAGCCAGGTGTACAGGCCCGAGGCGAGTTTGCGGATCATGCCGGCGCGCAGCATCAGCTGATGGCTGATCACGACCGCATCGGAAGGCGTTTCTTTCTGTGTGGCGAGCAAAAATTGACTGGTGCGCATGGTTGGCCGTTGTCGGTTGCTATGACTGGAAATGACGGAGCAGTGTACCGGCGAGTTTTGCTGCCGTACAGAAGTGTGGTCAGTGCAGTGGGGTAACGGCGGGATTCCTCCCGCCGTTGGCGAAACGTCTTACGATTCTTCCGCAACCGGCGTCGGCACGGGCTCCGGCGTCGGTGTCGGGCCTTCGCGACGGCTTTCCTGGAACCAGTGCAGGGCGATCAGCACCAGTGTCGGTACGCCGAGCAATGCGGTGATGAGGAAGAAGTTGTGGTAACCGAACTTCTCCACCATGACCCCGGAATACCCACCAATGAGGCGCGGCAACAGGAGCATGATCGAGCTGAGCAGGGCGTATTGCGTTGCGGAGAATTTCAGGTTGGTCAGGCTCGACAGGTACGCAACAAACGCCGAAGTTGCAAGGCCCGAGCTGAAGTTGTCGAGGGAAATGGTCACCACCAGCATCTTAAGGTTCGGTCCCATGTCGGCCAGCATCAGGAACAGCAGGTTGGTGCCTGCCGAGGCCGCGCCACCGATAAACAGGATCGGCAGAATCCCGAAGCGTACGATCAGCAGGCCGCCCATGCCCGCACCCACGAGGGTCATGATCAGGCCGAAAATCTTGCTGACGCTGGCGATCTGATCCTTGGTGAAGCCCTGGTCGATGTAGAACACGTTGGCCATCACGCCCATGACCGTGTCGGACATCCGATAGGTAGCGATCAGCCCGAGCAACAACAGGGCTTGCCAGCGGTAGCGCAGGATGAAGTCGTTGACGGGCGTCAGCACGGGCGCAAGCCCACGGCGTCCCATGGCCGACAGGCACATCCAGGTGAGCAAGGTGTAGAGAATGGCGCGCAGGAAAGCGCGGTCTTCGAGCAGCAGGTCCAGCGGGCTGACGCCTTCAAACAGCACGCTGGCGAAATCGGTGTTGTACAACTGAGTGAACATCGCCGGCACGGACACCAACAAGATGATCAGTACCAATACCGACATCAATTGGTGCATGAAGGTGTAGCGACCGGCCTGCAATTGGGTGCGCAGCGGCACTGGCGGTTCACGCATGAACAGGGTCGTGAGCAGGGCGGGAATCATCAGCGCGCCGAACAGCGCATACGTGCCAGCCCAGGCCGAATGTTTGTAGTTGAAACCGGTCGAGCCAAAGCCTTCGGCGAAAAACAATGCGCCAGCGGTCGCCAACAGGGCGGCGACGCGATAGCCAGACATATAACTGGCGGCCAGTGCTGCCTGGCGGCTGTCGTCGGCGATTTCCAGGCGATAGGCATCCACCGCGATGTCTTGGGTGGCGGAAGCGAAGGCGACGACAACGGCGATGGCGATCAGCCAGGACAGATGCTTCTGCGGATCGCAGAAACCCATGCCGATCAGGCCCAGAATCACCAGCACCTGCGAGAGCACCAGCCACGAGCGGCGACGGCCAAGCTTGCCCAGCAAGGGCAGGCGCCATTGGTCGAGCAGCGGTGACCAGACCCATTTGAACGCATAGGCCAGGCCGATCAGGCTCGCGTAACCAATGGTTTCCCGGGCCACGCCGGCCTCACGCAGCCAGACGGAAAGCGTTGAAAACACCAGCATGTACGGCAGGCCGGCGGCGAAACCCAGCAGCAACAGCACGAGTGTCGAAGGACTGGCATAGGCGGCGAGCGCGGCGCGCCAGGTTTTACGGGGCATGGGCTGAAGTCTGCCTCAAGATTGCGAAAACAAAGCGCGCACTCTAACCGCTGTGCTCTACCGGACGCCAGCCATGGCGCTGAATATCCACACGATTGTTCAGGATGGTGATGCCTTCCATGCGCAAACGCGCACGTTGTTCATCGCCCGATGGGCTGCCTGCCGGCAGGCTGATCCGACCGCCGGCGCCCAATACGCGGTGCCAGGGCAGTTTGGTGTCGCCGGGCAATTGACTCAGGGTGCGCCCGACCCAGCGCGCGGCACGCCCCAGCCCGGCAAGGTCAGCCAATTGACCATAGCTGACGACCTTGCCCTCGGGCACTTGGGCGAGGGTCGAGTAGAGCGCCGTGCGTCGGATTTGCGCTTCGCTCTCGTTTTCGTGAATCAGGTCTGTCACGTCCGCGGTTCCTGAATGTGTTCGTTCGATATTTTCAAGGGTAAATGCAGACCGTGCAGTTGAGAAATGAACTCAATAGAAATAGTCCGGTCAGTCCTTGTCAGGGTCTTATTCCTACGGATAATGCCGAACTTTTTCGCAAACTTGAGCCCTCGATTCGCTTATGTTTTCCAGAACCTTGCTGTGCCTTGCTGTTTTCAGTGCGTCCACGCCCCTGCTTGCCGACACCGTCTGGATGAAGAACGGCGACAAGTTGAGCGGTAAAATCACCCTGTTCGATGGCGGTAAGCTGTTGGTTCAGACCCAGTACGCTGGCGCGGTCTCGATCAACTGGAAAGAGGTCAAGACCCTGGAAAGTGACCAGGAGTTGCTGGTCAAACAGGACGCCTATAACGGTGAGAAAGCCAAATCGCTGACCGCTGCCGGCGACGGAAAGGTCACGCTGGCCAACGGCGAAGCGCCGAAAACCGTGGAGCTGGCGAGCATTCAGCAAATTCTCAAGCCCAAGCCGGTGGTCGAGGATCTGGTGTGGAAGGGTAATGTCGACCTGGCACTCGATTATCAGCGCGCCGAAAAGGACACTGATGATTACGACATCGGCTTCAAGACCTCTGCGCGTCATGGGCGCTGGCGTCATACCGCTGAAGGCGAATACAACCGCGAAGTGCAGAATGACGTGACCACCACCGACAACTGGCGCGCCGAGTATGCACTCGACCGGTTCCTGACTGATCAGTGGTTCTGGCAGGGGCGCCTGAACTACAAACGCGATCACGTCGAGGAATTGTCACGTCAGCGAGTCGTGGGTACCGGCCCCGGCTACCAGTTCTGGGATGACGAATTGGGTGCGTTCTCGCTCGGCTCGCTGTTGAACCGGACGGACTATGAATACAGCGATGGCAGCAAGGACAACTTTTACTCCGTCGCGATGAAGTGGGACTACAACCGCTACCTGATTGGCAAGAAGGTCGAGTTCTTCACTAACGGTGAGGTCGGCAAGCCGTTGTCCGGTGTGGCGGATTACGCGCTGGATGCCGAAATGGGGCTGCGCTACAAGGTTACCGACTGGGCTTCGCTGAATCTCAAGGCTGAGCGCGACATCATCAGCGGTACCGATGATGCCGATTTGAGCAAGACACGTTACACCGCAGGCTTTGGCGTGGCCTGGTAAGGCAAAAGCAAAAGATCGCAGCCTGCGGCGGCGCCTACAAAGAATCAGCGTAGGAGTTGCTGCGGGCTGCGATCTTTTTTTGCGCCTGGAAAACAAGCGCCCACAAAAAAGCCCCGCTTTTAAGGGCGGGGCTCTTTTCTAAAGAAGCTACAAGTTAGATAACTTGTACTTCTTCAGCTTGCATGCCTTTCTGACCGCGGGTAGCGATGAAAGAAACCTGTTGGCCTTCTTTCAGGCTTTTGAAGCCGTCGGATTGGATAGCTTTGAAGTGAACGAACAGGTCGTCACCGGATTGTCGAG